>JBDTAB010000001.1:0-22977 GCA_039924865.1 Gemmatimonadaceae bacterium
TTTGTCGCTGATGTCGCGGAAGCGCTTGCGGATTCCGGGCTTCCGCCATCGCGACTGGTACTGGAAATCACGGAGACCGTCATCATGCGCCGCACTGAGTCGATGATGCAACGACTCACCGAGCTGAAGGCGCTTGGCGTTCATCTCGCGATCGACGATTTCGGCACCGGCTATTCGTCGCTCAGCTATCTGCAGCAGTTCCCCATTGACATCATCAAGATCGACAAGGGCTTTATCGACGGGCTTGATCGGGACCCAGCCGGAGCCGCCCTGACACGCACTATTATCGGCCTCGGCTGGACGCTCGGATTGTCAACTGTAGCAGAAGGCATCGAGCGCCCGTCGCAAAGGGCAACCCTTGCAGCGCTGGGATGCGCAGTCGGTCAGGGCTTCCTCTTCGCGCATCCAGTAGCAGCTGCCAGCGTGAGCAAGCTGGTCAGCGACCCAAGTCGGCCCGACAAACCAGACAGCACGGATTGAGGCCCCACTAAGTTTAGTGGTCGCTCTACCCTGACTCTCTGAATGTCGATTCATCTCGTAAAGGGCCTTACGCTGGCAGCCGCGTTGCTCGCTCCTGTGGTGACCACGTTGTACTTCCACTCACGCACACTCGCCGCGGCCCGCAGCAAGCAGCAGGATCAGGTGCGTTAGTGTACGTGGGGCATATCGGTTTCGGTCTTGGTGCATACTCGTTCCGCAAGACACTACCGCTCTGGCTGGTGCTCGTCGCCGCACAGATACCGGACTGGCTCGACGCGGGCTTTTGCGTTGCCGGCGTTGGCCGAGGCCCGTTCGGGCTTTACACTCACGGGTTTGTTCCGATAGCGATTGCTGCCGTAGCGGCTGGAGCGCTCACTTTCGCAATGACACGCGATGCAACGGGCGTTTTGGTAGTGGTGATCGTGGTTGCGTCACACTGGTTTCTTGACTATTTCACCGGGATGAAGCCGACCTGGCCTGGCGGACCCGTGCTCGGAATGAGCCTGTACGCGCACCCCGCAGTCGACATGCTCGTCGAAACCGCTACTATCCTTGTTGGGTGGCTGCTTTACCGGCGCACTCTGCCGGCGTCGGTTCGGAACAATAGATGGACGTACGCAACTCTGTTCGCACTATGCGCGCTTCAGGTTGCAGGAAGTATCGCATTCGCGCTCAATATGGGAGGACATGCAAAGTGTTGACGAGTATTCCAATCATTTCGCCAATAGAGGTCAAGTTCGGAGAGCCCGCGGTTCGGCTACTGGCCTCGCCTCCGGACTACGAGGTCGATGCTCTCCCAACAGCAGTAGCATCAGCCCCCGAATATTCCGGAGACCCGGCACAACTCGCGCTGGAAGAGATTGAGCACGCGGCGGAGATCAGCGAGTATCACGACTTTTCGTGGTGGGAAGAACGAATTCGCACCATCCGGTCGAAGCTTGAGGCGGACCCGGCAGAGAATTCGTAGCGCCAGACGCTACGGCACGGGCGCGAAATTGCGCGTGATCCAAGCGCGCGCCGCGACCACATCACCCATCGCAAGCTCGTGTCCCGCCGACTGAACGTGAACGGAGACATCTGCATCACTTGACCGGAAGATGTCAGCCAGGCGCTCCGTGTCGCCAGGTGGGAGAAGGAGATCGTGTTCGCCAGCACAGATCAGTACCGGTATTCCGCTCAGCACCGGGGCTTGTTCCGGAACAAACGGAACCATGGGTCGTAGGAGCACCGCTCCGGCGAGAACCTCCGGTTCACGCAGCATCAGACTCGACGCTATGTTAGCACCATTCGAATAGCCAACTGCGACGATGCGATGCTGGTCGAGCCCGTATCCGGCCGCCGCGCCGCGAACGAACTCGCCAAGCTCGCGCGTTCGAAACGCGAGATCATCCTGGTCAAGCACTCCCTGAGCCAACCGCCTGAAGAAGCGGCGTGCATCGCCCTCGAGAACGCGTCCCGTTGGGCTGAGCAAGGCGGCACCTGGAGCGACCGTATAACCCAGTTGAAGCAGCGAATCGCCATCTCCGCCCGTTCCGTGCAACAGGAGAATGGTGAGGCCGGCAAGCTCGCCGTCGCCCGAGATGAAGCGATGCTCAAGCTCCAGAGGCACCTCTGGATTCATTCAGCAGCCTCGCTTGTAAAGCAGGATTGGTGTGTCACGGGTGCGACTTCGCACACATGACACACCGATCCTGTGTGACACATCCTACTTCGCCACCCAAATATTGTTTGTTCTGTCAATGTCGACAAGTCGATGTTCAGGATCGATGTCGATCCGCGCAAGCTTCTTGCCGGGGAAGTCATACTCGCGAATGTACCGCGATGAATTCGTGCTCCATACCAGCGCCGGGTAATCTACGTCCTGAGTCGATCCGTCACTGAACGTGAATCGTGCACGAATCGGCAATACTCCACGCGCATGATTGCCGTAAACAACAACGACGTGCTGCACTCCGGCAGAATCCGATGTCTCCACCGAATCGACCGCTTGGTCAAAATGCGCCGTCGTGTAGAACCACTCGCGCCAGAACCAGTCCAGCCGCGTCCCACTCACCGACTCCATCGTCCTGAAGAAATCCGTCGGCGTTGGATGCTTGAACGCCCAGCGCTGGATATATGCGCGGAATGCCTCATCGAACGCCTCTGGACCAAGGATCTCCTGGCGCAAAAGCTGAAGTCCAACCGAAGGCTTGGTGTACTCGGTAAACCCAAGCTTGTTCGGAGCAATGCGATCCGGGCCCTGTATGATCGGCACATCAATGTTGGAACGCTGCGTGCCCTCGATCTGCGCACGTTCTTCTGCTGCGCGCTGCATCTGGTTGCCATTCTGCGGATAGCGTCTCGCTTCGCTGAACGTGTTGATGAAGGTATTGAAGCCTTCATCCTGCCAGAAATTCATTCGCTCGTTGGAGCCGACGATCATCGGGAACCAGTTGTGCCCGACCTCGTGCGTGATGACGTTGTACAGATCGGGCTTGTCACGACTCTTGGTTTCCATCGCCAGCATCGGATACTCCATGCCGCTGATCGGCCCCTCGACAACGCTGATCTGCGGATAGGGATACGGGAACCAGCGCTCGGAATACTCCTGGATCGACATGCGCGCCTGATCGGCGCCGTCGTCCCAGTTTATCGCCGCACTCGGCCGGTAGTAAGCCTGCGCCAGAGCGCCCTTGTAGCTCGAGACGTCCCACTGATAGTTCGGCGATGCGGCCCAGGCGACATCACGCACGTGGTTTGCCTTGAACTCCCACGTCATCGTTCCCGTCGTGCGCGGACGCGCTGCACCACTTGTCAAATCCGCCGCAGTGATAATGGCAACCGGCGTGTCTGACTTGGCGGCCTTCGCAAGTCTGCTGATCTGCGTTGGGGTGAGCACGGTGCGCGGATTCTCGAGCGTGCCAGTAGCCGCGACGATGTAACCGGCCGGAACCGTGACGCTGAGCTTGAAGTCTCCGTATTCCAGATAGAATTCGCCCTGACCGAGGTAGGGTTCGGTGTTCCACCCGCGGACGTCGTCGTAGACATTCACGCGTGGATACCACTGTGCGAGCTCGAACAGCGATCCGTCGCGACCCATTCGATCGGCGCCGTGCACCGGAATCGCAAAGTGCCAGGCGGCATCCAACGTCGCTGTCTTGCCTGGAGCGAGGGGCTGCGCAAGATCGACCTTGGTAACGGTCCCATGATCGCGCAGTTTGAGCGGCGTCTTCTTGCCGTTGATGACTTCGCTGAACTCGTCGATCTTGTCGCCGCCCACAAAGTTGCGAGAGCCGAAACGGCTGCCCGGTGCGAAGACAAAAGTATTTAGCGAGCCCGGACGAAACGCATTCTGCTCGGTCTGAACCCAGATGAACTTGAGCGTGTCCGGCGAGTTGTTGGTGTAGCGCAGCGTCATCGTAGCGCTCAACGACTTGTTGGCGGTGTCCAGCGTCGCGTGGAGATCGTAATCTGCCCGCTGCTGCCAGTACTGCGCCCCGGGTCGTCCACCACCAGTCCGATAGACGTTCGGCGACGGGTAAAGGTGGAGATCCGCAAAAATGGAGGTGTCCGGGACACCTCGGAGAGTCTCTGGTGTCTGCACAGCCGCCTGCCGCGGCTGCCGCTGTTGCGCGCCGGCCGTCGCCGCGCTGAACAGAACGGCCGCAATGACGGCCGATCTCGGATAGAACATTGCTCTGTGCTCCAGAAATGTAGGATGGCTCGTACTGAATCCTCTTTACCAGAAGAGACCGTATCACATATTTTAGTCACCTGAGGCGGCTGTTGCGTGTCCTGGGCCACCCGTGGCCGTCCACAGCGATCGCTCGTATTCCGTGCCTCGTCGGTCTGACCATGCCGTCCGCAATCGCCGGACTGCGGACACTCTGTGCAGACGACGGGCCGGGCAGGGAAACATGCTACGCGAGAGCCCAGCGCGTCTCGTTGATTCACTTGTTCCCGGGCAAAGCGCTGACGCGGCAGCCGCGCAGCGCTTTAGTGCGCGGACACTGTCCAGTCGGCGAGATCTGCCCACCACGCATCCGCGCGCGAGGCCGTGGCATGGACTCTCCGATTCATGCCACTTACACTCCGCGCTTCATATAGCCAGACTGCGGGTGCATCGGAATCGATAAGGTTGAACGCCCTGCGATAGTACGCTACCGCACTCTCCTGGCTGAAGGATCGAGAGGCGCTGTCCACGAGTGAATCGAAGACTCTGCTGCGGTAGCCCGAGAAATTGGCGCCGTGCGGAGGCAATGCGGAACTCCCCCACGCCTGAAGAACGGCGGCGGGACTCGGATCGGTGTGCCAGGCATTGAGCACCGCGTCGAAGTCACCGCTGGTGAGTCGCTGAACAAAGGCATTCACCTCCAACGGTTCGATGGTGACCATGACGCCGAACCGGCGGTACTGAGACTGAAGCAGAGTTGCATACTTCATTCGTACCGCGCTGGACGTTGGCACCAGGATCCGGAACGATATCGGAGCATGCTTCGCCAGGATATTTGCGGCGGCCGCAGAATCGTACGAGATGGGTGTCACTCCTACGCTAGCGGACAGGGCTCGCGTCACCGGCCCCAGCCCAGAGAGCGCCAGTGTGTCAAACACGTTGCGCACTAGCGCCTCCCGATTGACCGCCATGCTCAGCGCCCGGCGCACAGTCCTGTCGCCGAACGGAGCGCGCCTCAGGTTGAACGCGAGAAACCCGTAATCGAGGCTCGCCGATGTCGCCAAACGCGTGCGCGGCGACTTCGTAACCTGGGCGACGTCTGGACCCCGCACTACTCCCAGCATGTCTGCTTCTCCGGCGAGTAGCCGCGTTACCGCTGCGGACATGTCCGGCGTGACCAGCCATACCACTCGATCAAGTTTCGCGCGGCCGCGATAGTTGCTGCTATCACTGACAATTTCGATCCGCGATCCGCCGTCCCACCGTCGAAATCTGAATCGTCCAGAACCGATCGGATTCCGCGCGAATGAAGATGAAGCCAGTGACTTGACTGGAATGTCGCGCAGTAGATGCTCCGGCAGGACGGCGACATTGTAGACGAAGTCGAAGAACTGCTCCGGGGTGCGCTCCTTGTACCACACGACGGCAGTAAGCGAATCCTTGACGGACACGGAATCGATGCCGCCGATGGTGGAGGCGACTGGTGAGCCAAGTTCCGGGTCGCTTAGGAGTCTGAATGTGAATCGAACGTCGCGCGCACTTACCGGCGCTCCGTCGTGCCAACGTGCGCGCGGATTCAAATGAAACGCGATATATGATGAATCAGCCGCCCATGTCCATGAGTTGGCCAGCCTGGGTGTGAAGCCCGCGTCGCCAATCGTATTGAGCCCCGGGCCGATGTCGGCCATGTAATCAAAAATCTGGTCCACCACCTGCCGACTCTGATCGGTCATCGCGAGCGGAGGAAAGAGGTTGTCCGCGTCCGCAGTCGTCGCGACAACGAGCGTGCCCCCCGCACTACCGGGCGTTCGATTGCCGGATGTCTTTGGGTCGCTGCATCCACCAAGTAGAAAAATCAGACAGGCCGCCCAACCAAGCGAGCTGAACGCTGGACGCACATAGGAATTGTGGATCATTCGGCATCAGTCCGTTTATGCTCGGCCGCCCATGCCAGAAACAGGTCGAATACCGCTGGATCGAAATGGCCCGTAGCATTGTTCTCGATCATGATTTCAACCGCCCGCTCATGCGCAAAACCACTCCGGTACGACCGAGTCGTGGTCAATGCATCGTATACGTCCGCGACACAGAGTATGCGCGCAGCCGTGGGGATCGACTCGCCCGCAAGGTTATCGGGATAGCCACAGCCGTCCCATCTCTCATGGTGATTTCTCACCATTGGCCTGATGTCCCAGGGGAAATCGATATCTGCCAGAAGCTCAACACCGGCTTCGGGATGGCGCTTCATTATACGCCATTCTTCTTCGTTCAACCGACCCGGTTTGTTGAGGACTTCCTCCGGTACGATCAACTTGCCTACATCGTGGAGCAACGCGCCGATGCGAAACCAGAAGAGGGTCTTGCTATCAAATCCGGCACGCTGCGCGAGTGCGCACGCCACATCCGCCACTCGGACACAATGACCTTGAGTGTAAACGTCCTTGCTTTCAATCGATTCTCCCCACTTTCGCACGACATCGAGGAAACGCTCCTCGAGTCGCCCGTTACGTCGCGCGATAGCGTCGAGATCGCGTACCGCCCGGAGTTGTGAGAACCAATTGTGCGCATCGTTGAGTGCCTGCAATGTGTCGGTGTTGCGGGAGAGCGTCCAGTATAGCTCCGCCTGCTCGCGCGCCGTTTCAGCGGATAGGAGCAGATCGTGAGCATTGCGGGCGACATCGGCGGCCTTGAGAAACCACTCCTCTGCACGTTCGAGCTGCTTCTGCTCGCGGCAGATAACTCCATAATGCTTGTAGACCTCGCCGAGCCACGGCGACGGCTTGGCGTCACCTTCCGCGTCGCGCAACAGTCTCTCGCAACGCTCGCGGGCCTTTGGTAGCTCCTTGCGAGCGATCCACAACTCCGCCTGATTGACTTCAATGCGACGGAGCAGGCCGTTCTCTTCGCCGCGCGTGCATACCTCGCACGCAGCCGTGTACGCGCGCTCTGCGGCATCCCATTGTCCAAGATCGGTACACACCATACCGACGTTGTTCAACACGTGCGCCTCGAAAGACGAGAGACCAAGCGCCTTGAACCTGTCGCGACTCGACTCGTATGACCGCAGAGCGAGTTCCAGATCACCCCGGATGTTGGCGATGGTGCCGAGGTTCTGATCGAGTATCGCGAGGAGCATCTCATCCCCCGCCTCGGCCGCGCGAACTCGAGCGCGCCTGTAGAGCTCTTCGGATCCGTCCAGATTGCCGAGCGTCTGCTCGATGACGGCGAGACCGTTCAGCGCACGCGCTTCGGCTTCTGCGTTGCCGGCTTCAGCGGCAGCTTCGACCGCTTGCTCCATAAGCGCCACCGCGACGTCCGAATCACCTTCTTCCGCGTACGTGCGGCCTATCCATCGCAATACCGGCGATCTGTACGTTGCCGTGAGCGTTGGATCGTCGAGCAAACGCTTGTAGACCGACCGCGCCGCGGACCAGTTACCGTCGCGCTCGCACGTATGCGCCTCACCAATGATTTCGTCGAACGTAGTCGAGCCTTGTGACGGTGGCGCTTGTTCGAACTTGGCGACCAGCGCGGTCGACGCGGTCACTGTCCGGACACCACCATTTTCCGCTCGAGTCCGGCTGCTCGAAGCTTCCGGCCCAACGTCGGTCGTGATATGCCGAGAACTCGCGCCGCGGCACTCAGGTTTCCCTGTGTAAGTACAAGCGTGGCTTGAATTGCTTCGCGCTCGATAGCATCGAGACTCTTCCCACCTGGCGGAATCCTAATGACTGTTCCGTTCTCGGCATCGACTCCCGGCTGTGCATTCCGGCGCCGCTGGAAGAGCAGGTGCTGCGTCTGGATCGTCTTGCCGCCAGCGACGATTACTGCTCGTTCGATCACGTTCTTGAGCTCGCGTATGTTGCCAGGCCATGAGTGACCCGCAAGCGCCGCGAACGCGTCGGCAGAGAGGGTCGCGGGAACGCCGTCGGTTTCCCGAGCGAGTTCGCGGAGGAAATGTCGAGCGAGCACCTCGACATCGCCAAAACGATCGCGGAGCGGAGGAAGGTCAAGCCGAACAACGCTCAACCGGTAGAAGAGATCCTCACGGAACGCACGCGCATCGACGGCGTCGGATAGCGACACATTGGTGCCGGCGATCACACGCGCCATTATCGGGAGCTCGACCGACCCGCCAACCCTGCGAAAGGTGCGCTGCTCCAGAACGCGCAGCAGCTTGGGCTGCAACTTGAGCGGGAGCTCACCAATTTCGTCGAGAAAGATTGTACCGCGGCCAGCGACCTCCAGCAAACCCCGCTTGAGCGTGCGAGCATCGGTAAAGGCGCCGCGCTCATGACCAAAGAGTTCGCTCTCCAGAAGAGTCTCAGGGATTGCTGCACAGTTGATCGCAACGAATGGATCGCTGCCGTGCTTGGAGCACGAATGAATACCGCGCGCGAAGAGTTCCTTCCCTGTACCGGTTTCACCGCAGATCAATACTGTCGCCGCGCGGCTGGTTCCCACTTGCGTAGCCATTGTGACCGCCGATATGAGCGCATCGCTCTCGCCCACAACCATTCCCTCGGCCCACCCGGATCTGAGGATTGGGTGTCTGATCTCGCGCGCAGCAGGATCGGGCAGGCGCGGAGGCGCCCAACCGATCCCGAGAGAGACTGGTTCCGTGTAAGTGCTCAAAGGCTACAGATGGTGGTGGACACCCTCTGAGTTTCGGCAAACGCACGGTCTGTCATAACCGTCCGCGACGCCTGTTTGCCGCTAGAGCGCCGCCAACTCCTCTGCTATCGCCTCGGCACGGCGCATCGCCCCGAGATCTGCGAATCCCGCCAACGCCTCTCGGAGCACTTCCTTCGTGCGCTCGGCATCGCCCTGCTCTCTGCAGAGCTCGCCCAGTTCCGTGAGGAGTTCCAGCTGCAGTATGGCGTCCTCGCCCTCACGCGCGTTATAACGCGCCTGGCGCAACGTTTCGACAGCAGCTGCCAGCTGGCCTCGAAGCCTCTCGATTCGCGCCTTGAGCCTGAGCGCCTCTGCGATTCGAAGCGTATCACGACGGATTTCGGCGATCTTGAGCGCTCGAGCCACCGATCGACCAGCGCTGTCCAGTTCGCCCTGGCGAATCCGGACGTCCGCGAGGTTCAACTCCACAGTCGCCTCGACAACCATGTCTTCCCGCTCATACGCAATTCCAAGCGCAAACTCAAAAGACTCTACTGCCCTTGCATAGTGCTTCCTGGAAGCATACTGAATCCCGATGTTGTTGTAGGCGTAGGAAGCTCGCTTGCGATCACCAATGCTTTCGAATGCCGCAAGCCCCAAGCGCAGACGAACGAGCCCCGTATCCCACTCTCCAAGAGACGCAGCTATCACTCCGCGGTTCATCTCCACCATGCCAAACAGTGTTCGATCTGCGCTAGCCTCCGCGTGGTGTCCCGCCTGGCGATAGAGCTGTTCTGCATTCTTCAGTTCCCCGCGTCGCTGTGCGATCGTACCGAGGCAGTTAAGCGCATGAGCTTGACCGTTGATGTAATCCAAGCGTTCAGCCATCGCGAGTGATCGGTTGAAGAATCGGAACGCAGCCGACGTATCGCCGCGCTCGCCAAGGACCCAACCCTTCCACCGGATGGCATCAGCCGCCATGGGCGAATCACCTTCATCTTCCATCAGCGACAGCGCGTCGTCATAGAGCGCTATCGCGCCATCCGCATCGCCACGACGCTCAGCGGTCTTCGCCTTTTCGATGAACTGCGCCGCCCGTGCACGCAGTTCATCGAAGAGTGTTGGCGGCATCTGAATCGCTTCGTCCGTCATCTGGTTTTTCAGATGCTGATCAGGATGTAACCGGAGAAGTGCTTGACGACAAAGCTTGTCGTTCCGAGGTGCTGCCTGCCGTCCACACCAGTGACTATGGAAGTGGTTGCAGTCAGGACTTCGGCAACACGTGCGAACAAGCCATTGACGATGTCGCTGAGGCCATTCGCTGTATATCCGCCGCGAATCCCATTTGCCGCTTCCGGCCGATCCGCCAGCGTGGTCATGCTCATGTCTTGCTGGATCGTCACGGGTGCATTGAATTGCGTTCCGTGCGGGCCGAATTCATATGAAATGGCGTGACCTGCGTCCGCCGTAACCGAGATCATGGTGTTCGAACGCAATGCGCCGCGCGAGAAGGTGATCGTCATGCCCGCCTCAGGTATGGCGATCGAACCACCGGAGTAGCCGATGACTCGTGAGACGGTAATCGGCGCGTCGAGTGCGACCTTCCGCTGTACCACCGGGAATAGCAAGTTGTCGATGGTTTTCGTTACGGCCTGGACGAGCGTTCCCGGCACTTGAAGGATGCCGCCGAGCAGGTTGGCGCTAGCCGCGGGCGCCGCCGGCGGCGTAACCGTTGCGCTCGGTGTCGAAAGAGGTTGCTGTGGCCCAGAGAGGTTCTCGGGCGTGCAACCCGTCGAAAGCAGCGCGACGCCAGCGCCGACGATGAGAGAACGAACTAACGCGATACGAAACATGTGCTTGGCTCCAGAAGAGTGCAGACCTAATTGTTCTGCACCCCTGAAAGCAACTGGCGGGCCACCACGTAAGTCGTTGAGAAGCAACGCTTTACGAAATGGCCCGCCTATTTGTCGATCAGTTTGTGTGTAACACTCTGTTACAGCTGCAAAGCTTTAGCTCATGACCAAACGCTCACTCGCGAGCGCTCGCCAGAGGATGTGGAGCTGCGGCGCCGAGTGGACCTGACCAAGCCGCCAGGCGCGCGTCGCCGGCTGCGGTAAGCTGGCGGAAACGACCGCTCTGGATATCCAGCACCCATATGGCCTTGGCGCCGCCGCGGTTGGATGTCAGAGCGATGTGGCGTGCGTCCGGGGCCCAGGACGGATCCTCGTTCTCACCCTTTGAGGTGAGCTTGCGGACCTTCTGGTCGGCGCGGTTGACCACCCACACCTGAAAGTCACCGTTTTGCTGCTGATAGGCGATCATGCGGCCGTCTGGGCTCCAGTCCGGGCTCGTGTGATACACGCGAGTCTTTGGAGGTGCCGGAGCTTCGACGCGCTCATCCGTGCCATCGAGGTTGGACGAATAGATCTGGGGAGTCTTTGGGCGGGACGAGACATACGCGATGCGCGTCCCGTCGGGGCTGAGAATCGGCTCGTCCGCATCGAACGAGCGATTCAATGGCAGGTGGCGGACCGTGGACATGTTATCCAGCGGAACTGCGACCAGGCTGGTGCGTGCATCGGTGCCGTTTGCGTAAATAATGGACTTGTCATCCGCTGAGAAGACCGGCGTGATGTTGAGCCCGCGCGGAGTTGCTGCGAGTGCCTGGGTCTGACCGGTAACGAGATTTACCATCGCGATCTGCGTTCCCGCGTCACTCATCTCGCTGAAGACGAGTGCCTTTCCATCGCGGCTCCACGATGGGGACATTGCGCGATCCCCGAGTTTGTCTGGTGTTGTGACAGCGTGATCGTTTGCGCCATCGAAATCAACGACGCGAATCTTGCCGTTGGAAACGTACGCAACGCGTGATTGCGCGATTCCTCTGTATCCGGTGAGCCATTCCTCTACTGCATCGGAGACTCCGTGAAGCGCCCATCTGCGTGCCTGAATGGTAGAATCACGCACGACGACTTCGTGAGCAATTGCGCTCGCCTGTGTTGCAGCGCGGGAAGCCTCGTCACGTTCGCGTTCACCCCGGATTAGAGCGAGTTGACCAAGCGTCTCGCGAAGCACGTCGTTACGAAGCGCCACGGTTTCTGCGTACGCCGCTTTATCCTTTTTGTTGCGAAGGCGCGGTGGCTTCTTTGCCATCTCGACCTGAAGAGAATCACGGACCGTCTCCGCACGAACGATTCTCGTCCGCCGGAGCAAGTCGCGCGCGCTGAACGCCTGGTTCAGAGAATCCGCGATCGCCTGGTCGTCGCGCCCAGTGACAATAGGTAGCGGGAAATCATGCTGTTGACGAACCGCACCGGTTGTGGGATCAAGGACAGAGACGGCGAGCCCCTGTGGAGTGCCGACCAGCTTGATGGTTGCCGTCGCGGACTTCATATTCTCCGCAGAGACGAGTTGCACTCGGTCTCCGAAATCGAGATCGCGTGTGAGGATCGTTTCGACCGAGTCGCTCGCGAGGCCGTCGACAGGGAGAATGACTGCACGCACCATCGAAGGCGTTTTGTGCGTGGAAATGAGCGCCGCGGGAGTCACCGGGGCGCGGCGAGACTTGGTGGCGTTCTGGCCGAACGCGGGGAGCGCCGGCGCTAACAGGAATCCAATGCAAAGAGCGCGGTGGGACACCATGGTCAAGCCTCCAAAAGGTGCGTCAGGGTGCGTCGGACCCAATCCGAACCGCCCCGATTGCAGAGCACGCCATCGCGTGCGCCGATCTAAGACGAGCGGTTTCCCTATTGGTAATCAGTCAATTTCCGCCGACGCGAAACGCTACAGTCGCAACTCAAGATATTCCGCAAAATAGCGGACAGATGGGCGTTATAGTCAATCTAGTCCTCCGGCAAGGAATCGAAGGAAGTCATTTGGACTGCGAGTGAGGCCGGCGAAGGTAGTGACCGTGGTACCGTCAGGTTCCACGACGGCGTAGAGAGGGAGCGCGATCGTACCGAAGCGCTGTTGTTGCATCACCTGCTGCTTTTCGTAGATCTCGCCATCCCCATCCGTGTACAGCCTCGCAAGAACGTACCGATTCAACGCGACCTTGACCTCTGGCCGGGAGAAGATGTTCGATTCCATCCACCGGCAATTGGTGCAGGTGTATCCCGTGAAGTCTATAAATACCCGGCGGTTTTCCTGACGGGCGAGTACCAGTGCCGCCGGAAGGTTATCGAGATTCCAGTGTAGCTCGGCTGGAACATCCGCACTGTTCACTGGTGGAGGGGCACCACCAACTGGTGGAAGAAACGACTCGAGCGTACCGAGCGTGCCACCCGTCAATCCTGTTGCGAGCCACATGCCAAGCGCGAGGAAGAGAAATGCAGGAACTCCCCGCGACACGCCGATGCGCGGCAGTCCGTATGGCCCGCGCACGTCCGCCGGGTCTGCCGGTGGCTCGTGAGGCAGCCGGAACGCACCGAAGAGATAAAACGTCGTGATCAGCGCGAGCGCGACCCAGATCGCCAGAACAACGTCATGCGTAAAGATGTTCCAGTGCCACACCAGATCGGCGTTCGACAGGAACTTCGCAACCGCGGCAAGCTCAACGAAGCCGAGCACAGCCTTGATCCGCACGAGCCAGGGGCCGGATTTCGGAAGCCGGCCGATCCAGCGCGGGACGATCGCGAGAATGATAAAGGGAAGCGCGAAGACAATCGAGTAAGCGAGCATGCCCACAATGGGGCGCTGCCACTCACCCTGCGATGCAGCGACCAGGAGCGTACCGATGAATGGCGCGGTGCATGTGAAACTTGTGAGCGTGAACAGCACGCCCATTAGCAGCGCGCTCGCGCTTTCGGAGATCCCTTCCTTCCGCGTGGCCTCATCGATTCTGCCAAGCAGACGCGACGTCACATTGAGCTCGTAGAATCCGAGAAGATTGAGACCTAGTGCAAGAAAAATTGCTGCAATACCGAGGTTCACCCATGCATTCGCAGCAAAACGCATGAGACTCGCCGCGCCAATCAGCGTTGCAACGCCGACTCCCAATGCGGTGAATGTGAATACGATTCCTGCGCCGAATAACGCAATTGCGCCGAACGCGCTTGCCCGACTGGTCCTTGCGTGCCGGAGGAAATACGACACCGTGATCGGCACCATGGGGAAAACACACGGCGTCAGGAGCGATAGAGCGCCGGCAGTTACAGCCAGCCAGATAAAGGCGAACGAAACGCCCGCGGGCGCGATCATCGATTCAGCGAATTACCGACGCGCATGATGACCTACTCTCCCGCCGCGCCTGTTCCATCGGTGACAGCTGCGGCAAGCCGGGTGGTTTGCTGCGGATAGCAGAGCGACGCATCACAAACCTGGTATCTCACTTCTATGCGAATAGAGTCGCCGGGCGCCGCGACCCGACGGGTGGCACGCACGGGGACATCAAAAGTGATCGCATTTTCATGCTCTTGAACGTTCATTCGAAACGCGCTGTCGTACTTTACCTCGGGCTGAATGGTCGGCGCGGGCTCGCCAGCGGGAATAAAGGGCTGACCCCCGGGAACGACGATTCGCGTCGCCTTGGGGCCTCCGGCAGGTTGAGTCAGGGAGTAGACGTGCCAGCCATCCTGGATCTTTGCGGTGACGCGGACAGTTGCAGTCTTCCCAGCGCTGACCGGCCCAGCGAGTGGCTCTATGGACCAAGCCGCGGGATGCTCGACCGCACCGGTGCTCCCAAGCTGTACCGGGGCCGCTTTCTGACTGCCCCTGGATTCACCGGAGCATCCGGTCGAAAGACCCGTGACAAGGCAGGTCGCCGCCAGCATCATATATATGAGTGGTGTCTTCATGGTATCGACCTGAAATATAGGGTGAATGCCACAGCGTGGGTCCTTGCGGGCGGCCTAGCGAGCGGCAGGTAGACGTGTAATATCCAGCCACGATCCACAGAAATGTGCGAATCTGACACAGAAGTGAAACCTCAGTCGCCCTCAAGGATACTGCCACATGAAGAGAGCCGCCCTGTTTGCCGCGGTAGTCTTGCTCCCAGCCGTCGCAATCGCTCAGCGCCCGACGCGTCCTGCAGTGGATGCACCGCGCGACACGACAATGCGCGGACGCGCGGACACTACGATCCAAACGACCATTGCGCGCAGTTCCCGCCCGGGCGCGTCGCCAGAGGAAGTGCATGTAGTCACCCACCACGCGGCGATGATCGGCGGAAAGCGGATCGACTACGACGCGACCGTCGGCAGTGTCATGCTACGCGATGCCGAGAATCAGCCAACGGCAGAGGTCTTCTACACCGCGTACACAGCGCGCGGCGTGAGCGACAAGACTCGGCGACCAATAATGTTCGCGTACAATGGTGGCCCGGGTTCGTCGTCAGTTTGGGTTCACATGGGACTTCTCGGGCCGCGGCGCGTAGACATTCCGGATACCACCCACAGCGCACCGCCTCCGTATCGTCTCGTGGACAATCAGTACAGTATGCTGGACAAGGCCGACCTGGTATTCATCGACCCGGTCGGTACCGGATACAGCAAGCCGGTTGGCAAGGGAAAGGGGAAGGATTTCTGGGGTGTCGATGAGGATGCGAATTCGCTCGCGGAATTCGTCAGCCGTTACCTGAGCGAAACCGGTCGATGGAACTCGCCACGCTACATCATGGGCGAGAGCTACGGTACGACGCGCTCCGCAGCGCTATCTGCGGTCCTTCAGAACCGATACAACATCGATCTAAATGGTGTGATTCTACTGTCGTCGGTGCTGGACTTTCAGACGATTACGTTTGACGCGGGGAATGACGAACCGTTCATCATGTACCTGCCGTCGTACGCGGCAGTGGCATGGTATCACAACGCGCTGAGCAATCGCCCCGCTGAGCTTCGACCGTTTCTCAAGGAAGTCGAGCATTTCGCGACTACTGACTACGCGCAAGCGTTGCTTGCGGGCGACAAGCTCTCGAGCGCAGACCGCGGCAGAATTCTTGACAAGCTCGTCCGGTACACCGGACTCAGCCGCGCGTACATCGACAAGGCCGACCTGCGTGTGAATGCCGGGCAATTTGAGAAGGAACTATTACGCGAACACGGATTGACCGTTGGCCGTCTCGACGCGCGATTCACAGGTGAGACTGGGGACCCGCTTGCGGAGGAAGCCGATTACGATCCCCAGTCGTCGGCCATCAGTTCTGCGTATGTATCACTTTTCAATCAATACATGCATGAGGATCTCAACTATGGCCGAGACAAGCTTTATGCAATTTCCGGCCGCGTGAATCCATGGAACTGGCAGCATGGTCGTAGCGCCGGCTGGCCCGGCCATACAAACGTGGCAGTGGACCTCGCCCAGACGCTGAGCAAGAATCCGCGCCTGCACGTGATGCTGAACAGCGGGTTATTCGACCTTGCGACACCTTATTTCCCGGCTGAATGGACCATGGATCACATGGGCATTCCGGCGCAGGTGCGGAGTCAGATCACAGAAGAGGAATACGAGTCGGGCCACATGATCTACGTTCATCTTCCATCGCTGGTCAAGTTCAAGGCGAACGTCGCGGCGTTCATCGACAAGACATCAGGCGTGAACTGACGTCGGGTATACCTATAAAACAATGCGGCACGCGCCAATTGGCGCGTGCCGCATTGCTTATGGTACGAGAGTCGTGCTTCGAAGTTACTTCTGTAATTCGGCGGCAGCTCGATTTACAAGTTCCGCTTCTGCGTTGAGTGCAGCCGCAACACGGGTAATCTGCGTAGCGGCAAGCGGCCACTCGCTTTGCTCGATTGCCTCACGGACACCAGGGATCGTCTTGACGCCGTATCCGGTATAGTAACCCGGCGCGTACAGCAGGTGTTTGAACCACGGACGGTTTGGTAAACCCGCATCCGACAGCAGTAGACGTTCACTCTGCAGAATGTCCGCGTTGAGCTTCACAAAGCTCGCAGTTGCCGCGCCATCCATCGATGTGTTGAAGCTGGTTTGATAGCGAGCCGCCGCCTGAGTGAGTGCAGCTGCTGCGCTTTCGAGCGGGCTGAAGTCAAGGTCGGGAACGGTCGCTTCGTTAACAGGCAGCACGAACGGGTTGCGCGGATCATTGGTCAGATAGAACACGCTATCGGCGACATCCCGGTTGTGCTCTATGGCGTCTGATGCCATGGTCTTGTGAAGAGTTTTCAACTCCCTGACGTAGCCGTTAACCGTTTCCGCGAGGTCAGTGAAGTCATAGGGAATAACATCAGCGTCAGCAAGTCGCATGACGGCGGTTCCGGCCGTCTGGGCAAGAGCGCGACCGTACACGAAAGAAGAATCCGAGAAGTGCGTGTACCAGTAGATATCGTCATACACGGAGTGATAGACACCGCCCTGATCTTCGCCGCCGAAGCCTAGGTTCATGGAGGGAATTCCAACGTGCTGCAGGAACGCAGTGTAATCCGATCCGGAGCCAAGCGCTCCAATGTGGAGGTCCGCGCGAGTGCGCAGCTCCTTTCGTGTGGAAGCGGACGCTCGGTCCAGGTCGCGAGCACGCGAGCGTCGCTCGACGCTTGCACCGGTCTCGGGATCGGTGATGTCACGCATCACTCCATTGATGAACTTCTCAAGTACATGCGAGCCACTCACGCCGAGATATCCGCGTCCGTTGGTATCGCTGTTCAGGTAGGCGACTGCATGTTGCGCGAGCTCCGTTGCGTGTGCTTCGACCCATTCAGTGGATCCAAGCAGGCCCGGCTCCTCACCGTCCCATGCGGCGTAGATGATAGTACGACTGGGATGCCAGCCCTGCTTGACCAACGCTCCCATCGCACGCACTTCTTCGAGAAGCGCGACCTGGCCGGCGATGGGATCATCTGCACCGTTCACCCATGCGTCGTGATGATTACCGCGGATTACCCATTCATCTGGCGATGTGCTGCCGTGGAGCATGCCGATGACATCATAAATCGGCTTGATGTCCCAGTTTGACTTGACGACGAGATGAACCTGAGCTGGCCCAGGCCCGAGCTTGTATGTAATCGGAAGTGCGCCGCGCCATGCGTTTGGCGCCACCGGTCCGCCGATTGCGGCGAGTAGTGGAAGCGCGTCACCATACGAAATGGGAAGCACCGGTATCTTGGTGAGCGTCGTTGCGTCCTTGATTGCGAGACGTTTCGCATCTTTCGTCGCACCGACACCGGGCGTGAGCGGGTCGCCCGGATACGTCGGCATGTCCATCACGCTACCACGTTGAACGCCGTCAGCTGGCCTGAGCGGGCCCTTGGGAAACACATCGCCCTGTGCGTAGCCATCATCGCGCGGATCGGAGTAGATGATGCATCCAATCGCACCGTGTTCCGCGGCTACCTTCGGCTTGATTCCGCGCCAGGATCCACCGTACCGCGAAATGACGATCGCTCCCTTCACAGATATTCCCCGCTTGGCTAGCTCGTCGTAGTCGGACGGAATTCCATAATTCACAAATACCAGCGGGCCAGTCACGTCACCATCAATGGAGTACGCATTGTACGTGGGAAGCTGCTCGTCGGTCTGCGCCGACGTAGGATCACCAGGTACTGGTGGTTCCTGGAGCTTGGCGGTGAAGTGTGTTGGAGCAACGAGCTCCACGATCCGCTGTTTGGGCGTGGGGAACAGGACGTCGAACTGTTCGATGTGAGCGTCCCAGCCCGCATCCTTGAACTGTTGGAGAATCCATTCCGCGTTCTGGCGGTCATATGGCGAGCCGACGTGATGTGGCCGGGCCGCCAGGAGTTTCATGTCGGCGCGCATGCGCGCGGGGCTCGGAAGTGCGCGAAACTTGCTCTCCCAGTCGCGTTGGATACGCGACGACGCGGGAGTAAATCCGAGAATTTCGCTCGATGGCGGCGGGCCGGCGGCTACGAGCGGGACCGCAAGTATGCCACCGAGTGACAGAAGGAGGAGATTCAAGCGCATTTGCCCTCACAGCGTTATGCGTGACTGGAATGACTTTCTCCGCCGAATATACGAATGAATGACCGGTGCCGTGAAGCCATATAGTTTTCCCGGAGCGATGACATCCACCGATTCCGACGCTTTGAGCGTGACACGATCAGGATCGGACCACGCACTCCCGGTGGACGAGGCCATTCCGGCGCTCCGTGCTGCACTCAGGGTCGGTCAGAACGTGGTACTCCAAGCGCCACCAGGAGCGGGGAAGTCGACACACGTGCCGCTCGCACTGCTGCACGAGCCGTGGCTCGCCGGTTCCCGCATTCTCATGCTTGAGCCGCGTCGTCTTGCAGCGCGAGCCGTCGCCCAGCGCATGGCGTTTCTGCTGGGAGAACGAACCGGCGAGACAGTGGGCTATCGCGTCCGCCGCGATACACTGGTCGGCCCCAGAACGCGTATCGAGGTCGTGACGGAGGGAATTCTCACCAGGATGCTACAACACGATCCGACGCTGGAGGGAGTCGGGGTCGTCATTTTCGATGAATTCCACGAGCGAAGTGTGCACGCCGAAATCGGTCTTGCGCTTGCGCTACATTCGCGTGCGCTCGTGCGGCCAGATTTGCGAATCATGGCGATGTCGGCAACGCTGGACGGTGCCCGGGTCGCGGAATTGCTCGATGCGCCGGTGGTTACAAGCGTTGGCCGATCGTTCCCTGTTGAAGTGACGTACATGCAGAGCGTCGATGCGCGTTCCCTGCCGGCGACGATCGCGTCAAGTGTGATGCGATCACTCGAAAACGACCGTGGTGACATTCTCGTATTTCTACCGGGCGGGCGGGAGATCCGTCAGACAGCATCGATGCTGGAATCCCGGATGCCTCCCGGCGTTCGCATCGAGCATCTATACGGCGACCTGTCTCGGCAGGCGCAGGACATGGCCATTGCACCGGCGGCCGCTGGCGCGAGAAAGGTTGTTCTCTCGACGCCGATCGCGGAGACGAGCCTTACCATAGAGGGAATCGGCGTTGTAATCGACAGTGGGCTCGCTCGTGTCCCGCGCTTTTCGCCGCGAAGCGGAATGACACGATTACAAACCGTTCGTATCTCCAGAGCTTCCGCCGATCAGCGCGCGGGACGCGCGGGACGGCTGGGACCGGGACGATGCTACCGCCTATGGCCGGAACACGAGCAGCACCATCTTGCTGAATACTCGCCACCGGAAATACTCCAGGCCGATCTCGCCCCGCTCATTCTCGAACTGGCGGCCGCCGGCATCGGCGATGTTGCGGAATTGTGTTGGCTCGACACACCTCCGGCTGCGGCAGTCACGCAGGCGTCTCAGTTGCTCGCGCTGCTAGGCGCGCTCGGCCCGCGCGGCAATATCACGCGGCACGGGCGCGAAATGGCAGAGGTCGCCGTACATCCACGCGTGGCACACATGCTCCTCGTCTCACGCGAAGGTGGCGCCGGTGCAATTGCGTGTGACATCGCCGCCATTCTGGAAGAGCGGGATTTCGTCCGCGGAGCGAACGGTACAGCCGACGCAGACATTGCACTCAGGGTTGACGCGCTACGATCAGCATCGCAAGCGCAACAGATGGGGCTGCAGCTGGACCACGGTGTTAGAGCGAGAGTGTTAACGGAGAGCACGGCGCTCATGCGTCAACTTGGCATCAGGTCGTACGACCGGAAGCATCGCGCCGCCGTCACGTCGCCGATGAGTGCAGGGGCTGTCCTCGCGCTTGCGTATCCCGATCGCATAGGACGCCGGCGCGGTTCCTCACTGGAGGGGCGCTTTCTATTGCGAAATGGCCGTGGTGCCAACCTTACGCATCCACAGGAGCTCTCGTCGGCCCAGTATATCGTCGCGGCGGAACTCGACGGCGATGCGCAATCCGCACGAATATTCCTTGCGGCATCGCTGACCCGCGCCGAGTTGGACCTTCGCTTCGCAGATCAATTCCAGACAACTGATACGACTGATTGGGATGAGGAAACTCTAACGGCCGTCACTCACTCGCAGGTGAAACTCGGCGCGATCATCCTGGATGAGTCACAGTCACGAAGCACGGCATCCGACGCAGCGACCGAACTCATGATCTCCGTAATCCGCCGCGGTGGCTTGCGAATGCTTCCCTGGAGTAACGCGACGCTCAGTTTGCGCAAGAGAATTGCATTCCTTCACGCGCGGCACCGCGAGTGGCCGGACGTCTCGGATGATTCACTGGACGCGAGGCTCGAGACGTGGCTCCGGCCGCTACTTGCCGGAAGGGCGTCGCTTGCCGGCCTGGGACCCGAGTTGGATGGCGTCATCAATGCGATGCTCGACTGGCGACAACGCAGCGAACTGGAAAGACTCGCCCCGCAATACTACGTAGCACCTACGGGCACGCGTGTCGAGATCGACTATAGCGACACTGAATCACCGAGCGTGGCGGTGCGACTGCAGGAGATGTTCGGACTGGGCGCAACACCGGCGATTGATAACGAGGCCGTCACATTGACGCTTCACCTGTTGTCTCCTGCGCGCCGGCCGGTACAAGTCACACGTGATCTCGCGGGCTTCTGGCGGAGTAGCTACTTCGAAGTTCGAAAAGAACTACGGGGCCGGTATCCGAAGCATGTGTGGCCGGAGGATCCAGCGTCGCACAAACCGACTGCGCGGGCGAAACCGCGCGGGAAGAGCACGTAATGGGCGGCCGAGCTTCGGGGACCTCGCGAAATCATGCTGCTACCAGTACGATTTCACGATGTGATTCCCGCGGATGCCTTCAGCTTGCGCGCGCCTTTTTCGTGGCGGGCTCGTCCGTGGTGAGATCGAGCATCGACTTACCCTCGAAGTAATCGACGACCGGCAGGCGTTCAACATTGTCGAGGCGACGCAGCACTTTTCGCATGCGTTCTGCCTGCTCCGCGATCGCGGCGCCCGCGTACCGCGAGTCAGCCGATGCCTCGTCGGATGCCGCCAGCATCTGCGACTCGAGCATGACGCTCGCGAGCGCGTTGTTGAGTTCGTGGCGCAGCCCTGTCGTCAACTGCTGCATATGGCGCGCACGTTCCGAATTCTGATGCGACATCTCTCCCAAAAAGGCGACCAGTGAAACGGTGAGGAGGAAGCACGCGACCAGGCCGAGTCCGATGTACACGGACTTGCTGGTGGCGCTTACGACTGCCGGAACGAGTCGCCCTGCCAGGCTCGTCCGTAATACAGTCTCGATTGAGAAACCACCAGGCCCAGTCTGGAATTTGTAACTCCCGTGGTACGGTCCATCGAACCACCGCGGCGATGAGTAAAGCAGGTTGCCGTCGGCCGACGTGACTCGCACTCCGATGAGCGAATCGTTGACTGGCTGATTCGGGGCACCGCCCGGTATGTTCATGTTCCATGCACTACCAGTAAACGACGGCGGCAGTAGAGGTACCGTCTCCATCGTTTTCTTCATCGCCTGCTTAAAATTTGTCGCACGTGTTTGCGTGATCGCATAGACGTAGTGCCGCCCGTCCGCTCCAGCTACTGCGGCGCTGGAGTAGATGATACGGCTTTCGACGCCCGGAAAGGCCAGCAGAGCTGAGCGTCCTCCGTTGCGAGCCCGGGCTTCGATAGTATCGATCAGGATCTCGGCTCTGGCGGTGTCCGTGACCGCCATGAGACCTTCCCACTGCCGCGTGCGTAAATCGACGCGAAGGTAGCCGCGATTGGGGTCGGACGGAAAGCCCGCTTCGGTGTAAAGCGACTCGGAGCGCTGAGCGAAACTGGCGAGAGATGGCACGACTCCACCGACCAGTACTGTTCCCTGCATCGGTCCGAAGAGCCTGATACGAAACTCGTTGTCTCTCCGAATGGCTTCTGTTCCGAGCACGCGCCCCGCAGCCGTGGCGTAGTCGCCCATAGTCCTCGAGGCCGCGGCGTGGAGCGCGGCGTTGGACTGCCGAACTTCAATTGCCAGAATGCCGCACACAATGAGTGTACCCGCGAGGCAGGCTACAACGAGCGCGGCGCGCCACGACCGTGGCGGCGACGATGGACCAGTTCTCATTTCGCGGGGCAAGATGGATTGCTAAATGACGACTACACGAGATGTGATGTCACTCGTGCGGACGACGGCCCCCGCTGGCTACTGCCGCGAATCCGCCAGCCATACATCTCGAATGGCTACCTGACGCGAGCTGGCTTCTGGCATCTCGGAGATTGTCCATCGCTTGCCACTTCTGTCCAGCTTGAGTCCGGCAAGTGCCAGAACGTGGTCGAAATCGATATCAGAAGTGCCCCCAACGTGCTCGTCGAACCAGGAGTGCATGTTCTTTCCCATCGCCTGCGACACCGCCTGCTCCACATCCGCCTCGGTGTAGCCGCGGCCCTGCAGATAATAGGAAGCGTT
>JBDTAB010000002.1:0-6750 GCA_039924865.1 Gemmatimonadaceae bacterium
CAGTCGTTCGAAACACTCCACCCGTACAAGCTGCCGGAACTGTTGGTGCTACCAGTAGCGGCCGGACTTCCCAAGTATCTGAGCTGGATAGAGGACGAAACAGGGTTGGCGATCGCGTGAAGCTGGGCGCGGATCGCCGGACACTGGCCGCGGTGATCCTGCTGGGCTGGATCGCCGCCCTCGCAATTCTTGCTCACCGGCGACAGACAGTTTCCGATGTCCAGCGGCTCGCCGGCGGCGTCCTCAGCCTCGATCCTGCGACCTACTACTACACCCTGTCCAAAGACGGCAAGCGGCTCGGCGACGCTACTTCCGTAATCGACACGGGACCAGCCGGCTTCAAAGAACGGAACGTCGTTCGGTTCGCCGATGACTCTGCGGCAAGCGCGCCGCGGGGCGAAGCAACTTCAACGGCTTATCTCTCCCGCGCCTTCGTCCTGGATAGTTTCGCCATATCGGTCTCCGGAATGGAGACACCGTTCAGGCTGATCGCGAGTACGGCGAAAGGTTCGAAACTGCTTCTTCCGTCGCTTGCGCCGATAGCCCTCGTCCTCTCCCGTGCACCCCGGGTTGGGGCGAGTTCCGACCAGTGGATCTACAATCCCGTGGCGAAGCGCGTTCAGCGCGTGACGCTTCGCATCGCAGCGGAGTCCTTGTTCACCGTGGTTGACAGCGCCGTTTTCGATGGCAGTCGCAACATCTGGACTCCAGCGCACAGCGACACCGTCAGATCCTGGATGATTACCACGCCATCGCGCGCCGTTTCAGCCTGGGTAGACGCGCACGGACGAATCGTCGCAGCGAGCGAACCCGGCGGTGCGACACTCATCAGGACCGCGTACGAAATCGCCATGCTCAACCCCCTTCGCCACCCCGAGTGATCCAACTTTCCGGCCTGATCAAGCGCTACGGCGCGTTTACCGCAGTCGGCGGCATAGATCTCACCATAAACCGCGGTGAGCTTTTTGGCCTTCTCGGCCCCAACGGCGCTGGCAAGACGACCACGCTTCGGATGCTCGCGGGGATTCTGCAGCCAACCTCGGGAAGTGTCACAATCGGCGGAATCAATCTTGCCGAAAATCCAGTCGCCGCAAAATCCAAGCTAGGATTCATACCCGACCGTCCGTTCATCTACGAAAAGCTGACGGGTATGGAGTTCCTCCGTTTCGTGGCTGGCCTTTACGGACAGGGCGGCAGCACAATCGACAGGCGCGGAGAGGGCCTCCTCGCGCTATTCGATCTGCTCGACTGGAAGGACGAACTAGTCGAAAACTACAGCCACGGCATGCGTCAGAAGGTGATCATAGCAAGCGCCTTTGTGCACCGACCAGAAGTTATCGTCGTCGACGAGCCCATGGTCGGACTCGATCCCAAGGCCGCGCATATTCTCAAGGATCTGTTCCGAAAGTACGTGGAGAGTGGGCACACGATAGTCATGTCCACCCACACTCTCGAAGTCGCGGAAACACTCTGCGACAGAGTCGCAATCGTGCAACACGGTCGAATTGCCGCAATCGGAACGATGGACGACCTTCGCTCCGGCACAAATACCAACAGCAGCCTGGAAGAAATATTCCTGCGGCTCACCGGCGGGAAGGCCGCGCGCACGACACTCGAAGTGCTTGCGGTTTGATCGGTGGAAGAACGAATGATTCTCAGCCAGCTGCTGCATGTTCTCTCGCCAAAGCTGCAGTCCATTCGCGCGGTTGCTCGCGGCCGTGTGAGGGGTCGCTGGGGACGCGCCATCCTTCTGTCACTCGTGGGAGGAGTGTTCTGGCTGTTCGTGTTTGGCGTGACAATTCGGCTGCTCAAATACTTCAAGAACGTTCCGGAGATCGGAGGATTGCTCACCTCCAAGTTGCTCGGCCTCGTCCTGATCAGCTTTCTTGGGTTGTTGCTCCTGTCAAACATCATTACCGCTCTTTCGACGTACTTCCTGGCGCGCGACCTCGACCTTCTGGTTGGAGCGCCGGTCGATTGGCTCGCGGTTTACGGTGCGAAGCTTACGGAGACCATGCTCAATTCGAGCTGGATGGTCATAATCATGGTTGTTCCGATCTTCACAGCGTACGGTATCGCATTCGATGGCGGCTGGTGGTTTCCGCTCGTCGCACTAGCCGCGGTAATTCCCTTTCTGATCATTCCGGCTGCACTGGGAGCGGCGATAACGCTACTACTGGTGAACATCTTCCCAGCACGCCGAGCTCGTGATTTACTGAGCGTAATAGCGGTGTTGGCGGCCGCAGGCGTGGTACTCGCGTTCAGGCTGATGCGTCCGGAGCGTCTCGCACGCCCTGAAGGATTTCGCTCACTAGTTGATTTTATCGCGGTTCTTCGTACTCCCGCATCCGCATGGCTACCCAGCGACTGGGTTCAGACAGGAGTACTCGGCTGGCTTCGCTACGAACCGGACGCACTACCGTTCTATCTGTTGTGGTCAACCGCGGCGGCATTTGTGGTACTCGGTGCGATCCTTCACAGGACGCTGTACGCTGCTGGCTTCAGCAAGTCACAGGAAGGGGCGGGACGTGCGGCGGTCAAGGCAACGCGGCCCGCGAGTAATCTGCTGCAGTGGTTCCCTGCCACGCGCAGAGAGCTGGTACTCAAGGAGATTCGCATATTCTTTCGCGATACGACGCAGTGGTCGCAACTCATCCTGCTCGTCGTACTTGTAGTGGTTTACGTATTCAACATCCGGTTTCTTCCGCTTCGCGGCGAGGGAGTCACATTCTTTCTCGCGAACATCATTCCCTTTCTCAACCTCGTGCTCGCCGGCTTCGTACTCGCATCAATAGCGGCGCGCTTCATCTTTCCGTCCGTCAGTCTTGAGGGGCGCACCTGGTGGCTTCTCAAGGCAAGCCCGCTCAGCATGCGGGATCTTGTCTGGGCCAAGTTCTGGGTGGGAACGGCACCGCTTCTAGTGCTCGCCGTAGCGATCGTGTTCGCGACCGACATGATGCTGGAGGTCAGTCAGTTCATGACTGCGGTTTCGATCGGAACGATAACGCTGCTTACGTTCGCCATCTCCGGGCTCGCAATCGGCGCGGGAACGCTTTTCCCTCAATTCGAGACGGAGAACGCCGCGCAGATCCCAACCTCGTTCGGAGGGTTGATCTTCATGATGACGTCCATCTCGCTGTTGGCCGTCGTCGTGATCCTCGAGGCGCGACCGGTCTACAACTATCTCAGCGCGGCGGCATTCGGAACCGAACTCGATCGCACCGGAATGTTCATTGGTTTCTCTGCGACAGCAGCCCTGTGCATAATTGCAACGCTGGTACCGTTACGACTTGCCGTGGCGCGGCTTACCGTGCTTGAGCGGTAGCGCTACCTCGCCTCAGCGCCTTGTAAAGCGGCGGAAGTGAGGCCAGAGCCCAAACGACTTCGAGGATTATGAAACCAGCCCGACGGTCATGGATCGCCACCCACGCAAGCAATCCTGATCCGGAAAAATTCAGCGCGTTGAACAAGGCTCCGTCGTTTCTCATGCGCCGCATTTGCATGGCAACGAAACCCACGAGCAGCAGGGCGGCTCCGATTAGAGACACGGTCTGAAATAGCACGTTACGTCCTGTTGTGTTTCGGCGACGCTCTCGTCGCCGTTGAGATCAAGCCGGTCAGGCGGCCAGCGGGCGCCCGCACTGCGAACAGTAAACTGCATCCTTCTCGGGACGCGGACCGCAATGAGCGCAAACCACCTCGTTCTCGCTCGGCGTTGTTCCCGCATTCTCCCGTTCACGCATTGCCGCTACGGCAGTCTGGGTGTAAGACGATTTGAGCTCCGCATAATCCTTGTCGGACAGCTTGCCCGTGACGTGATCGAACTCGATCTCGCGTAGCGCATCGACCGCGGTTGTCATGCCGGCGTCCGGAGTCGAGCGCTCCGGACGCGACTTCAGTCCAAGCGGCTCACGGAACAGCGGGTAAAGAACGAAGCAGAGAGTCAGAATGGCGAGCGCCGTACCAACGACCATTGCCGTCACTCGTCGTCTCTCATTGCTTCTCTCAGCCGTGCCAGCTCCTCCGGCGTCGCATGCACGGTATCTTCTGCGATCTCTGCTTCTCTGGCCGGCCGGCTCCAGTGCTTGAGAAGCGTGAACACGACCAGCGCCCCCGTTCCGAGCGCCGCGAATGGCGCGGTCCAACCCACCCAGTTGAAGCCTTCCTTTGCCGGAGCCATGAGCACGCGTTCACCATACGCCTGCCTGAACGCGGCGAGAATCTCCTGCGGACCGTAACCACCCGATACGAGACCCATCACGTCAACGTGCATCGATGGCGATACGGGACAGGTGAAGTCCGTCGTGCGACACGTATAGACATCCAGGTTACACGTTCCGCATTGACACTTGAGGTGATGCTCGAGATCGTCGCGCTGCGCGTTAGTGAGTTGCGGCTGGACGCCCGGCTTCGCAGGCAGCTTCACCGGATGATATGCGTCCGGACTCATCGGTCCGTCCATTGTATTGGCCGAACCCTGCGCACTGGCCATTCGCCCGACTGCAAGACTGCTCGCGAGCGACAGCAAGAACTCTCTTCGTCCGATTGTCATACCTGCTCCAGCGCGGGATCCGGGCGAAGCGTTGCAACGTAGCCACCCTGTTTCCGGCGACGGTCCGCCTGCGGCCACATCACCACCAAGCCGCCGATCGCCATGCACATTCCGCCGAGCCATACCCAGCGCACCAGCGGATTGAAAGTAATTCTGATCTCACTTCTATCCTGTCCTTCCACTCCGGCAAGCGTTACGTACACATCCTGCCTGAAGGATCCCATGATTCCAACAGCCGTAGCCGGCTCGAACGTCGGTACGCGGTTGTTCGGGTCCGAGCCCGAAAAATATTGACGCTTCTCTGTGGTTATCACGCCCATCGGCTTGCCATCACGCTTCGTTTCGAGGGCAACTGCAGTGACTTCACGATTGAGTACATCAAACCGAGACACGCCCTGACTCGTGAAGTTCCACGTATGCCCAAACGGATCAACGAGCGTCTTGGTCTCGCCGGCATTGATCGTGAGGTCATTCTCACTCTTGAAAGCGAGTCCCGCGAAGGCGCAGAATATGATCACTATGCCGGCGTGAACTATATAGCCGCCATATCGACGCCGATTCCGCGCGACAAGCCGTACGAATGCTATCGGTGCGGCTTCGCTGTACATCGATCGCCGTGCATTGATCCCCTTGTAAAACTCCTGGAGAATCGTTGCGGATACGAATGCGGCAAACGCATACGCGATAATCGCTGACATGCTCCGCATCCCTGCCACGAACAACAGTGCAGGCGTGATGACGAGCGCCGCGGCAGGCACGGTGAACTGCCGTTTCAGGTTCGCAAGAGACGCTCGCCGCCAGGCGATCAATGGTCCGATACCTGTCAGTAGAAGCAACAACAGGCCGAGCGGCACGTTGACCGCATTGAAGAAGGGCGGACCGACCGTGATCTTCGTCCCGCGAACGGCTTCAGTCAGAATGGGGAACAGTGTCCCCCACAACACGGAGAACGCAATCCCAACCAACACGAGATTGTTGTAAAGAAATGCGGCCTCTCGGCTTACCATGCTCTCGAGCACCGCGTTGGCTCTCAGATCCTTGAGACGCGTCATCACGAGATAAGCACTCGCGATGAGCGCGATTCCAAGGAATCCGGCGAACCAGTTTCCGACAGGCGATTGCGCAAAGGAATGGACGCTCGAGATGACGCCGCTGCGCGTGATGAATGTGCCGAATATCGAGAGCAGGAATGACGATATGACCAACACCACATTCCACTTGCGGAGCATGCCACGCTTTTCCTGCACCATCACCGAGTGAAGAAACGCTGTGGTCGTAAGCCATGGAAGGAGACTTGCGTTTTCTACTGGGTCCCATGCCCAGTAGCCGCCCCACCCTAGCTCGACATAAGCCCACCACATTCCAAGAACGATTCCAGTGGTATTGAAGAACCAGCTGACAAGCGCCCAGCGGCGCACCGCCACCAGCCACTCGGCGTCCAGGCGTCTCGTGATGAGTGCCGCAATCGCAAACGCGAACGGGATGCTCGTCGCCACGTAGCCCAGATACAGGTTGGGCGGGTGTATCGCCATGCCCGGATTCTGTAGCTGCGGATTCATCCCGCGGCCATCCACCGGAAGCCAGTCCAGGCGCTCGTACGGATTGGAGCCGAAACACAGCGTCGCGAGAAAGAAGATCGCGATCAATGCGAGTGCGCCAATCACGTATGGCATCAGCTCGCGGTTTCGGCGGCGGCTCGTGAGCACAGCCACGGTCGAGAAGAAAGTAAGGATCAATACCCAGAAGAGCATCGACCCCGCCTGGCCGCCCCAGAACGCAGTGAAGAGGTAGGCCTTGGGTAGATTCGTACTTGTATACGACGCTACATACTTGAACGAATAATCATGCGTGAAAATCGCGGTCCACAATCCAATTGCCGCGAGCACCACCATCGCAAATGTCGCGTAAGTGCCTCGCTCTGCGCTCGCAACCAGATCCTGGCGTTTGAGCGAACCGCCAGCAAAAGCGACGGTCGCAGTCCAGACCGCCATGAGAAGAGCGACCCAAAGCGACAGCTCACCAACAAGAATCATTGCATGGAGAAGTAGCGCGCAGCTATCGCCGCGCTATCATCACGTCTGGGCTCGCGCTGGACGATCCGGCGCGTTCTCATAGCGCGATGCGCATTTTGCGAGGAGCGTCGTCGCATGAAAAACCTGGTCGTGTCCCAGGCGACCCTCAACTACGACGTCGACACT
>JBDTAB010000003.1:0-3097 GCA_039924865.1 Gemmatimonadaceae bacterium
GTTCCAACCCACGCGTAGTTGGATGGATAATCGGTCACGTCCTGAATCGTGCCGCCCTGCACATACCCTGTCCAGCGCGCCTTGGTGTTCGACCCGTGCTTGGTCGTAATCTGGATGACGCCGTTCGCGGCGGCGGTTCCGTACTGCGCTGCCGCCGCAGGTCCCTTGAGGATCTGCACGTCCTGGATGTCTTCAGGATTGATATCGTTGAAAGACGACGGCTGTTGACCGCCGACACCGATTCCACCGAACGAGTTGTTGTAGCGGATACCGTCTACGATGATGAGAGGTTCGTTGTCGAGCGACAGCGAGTTGGATCCGCGAATTCGGATCCGCGATCCAGAGCCAACCGTGCCGCCGGTTGTTGCAATGTCGACGCCAGCCACCTTGCCGGTGAGCAATTGACTGGCGGTCTGCGCTGTCGCCAGCTCTGTGGGCGTGGGCTGCACGACAGCAACTGCCGTTCCCTGTTCTTTCTTGCGCTGGGTCTCACCCGTCGCTGTCGTAACGACCTGTTCCAGGCTGATTGCGACTGGGGTCAGCGCGAAGTTCGCTGTCGCGGTCCCTCCCTCGGTGATATTGACAGTCTGCACCGACGCAGCGAATCCGATCCGCAGCGCGCGTACTTGGTACTGACCGGCCTTGAGCACCGAAAGGCGGAATTTGCCCTCTGCGTCGGCTACGGTGGCGCGGGGCGTTCCGACTATCTCGATTCGTACTGATGGTATCGGGGTGCGTGAACCAGCATCGACCACAGTTCCGGTGATCGTGCCCCCGGTCTGTTGCGCGACCGACATCGCGGGCGTAATCAACGTCCCCCCGATGATCAGAAGCGCTCGGCTCAAATAACGGATGTTCATGGCGTCGTACGAGCTCCTAGCAACTGGTGAGACTGGCTAGGCGGGCACCGGCGGTTGTTGGCGTCGGGCACATCGGGGTGAGCGTATGCGCTTCTCACGACGACGATGCGGCTGGTCCCTCAACACTCACATGTAGGCTGGTGCATCGGTAGCAGACCCGCTCTGGGAAGGGGCAAACATACGACAGACCGCGCGAGGCGTCAATGTTTGTTCTACGCGTTGTCGGAGGCTGCCTCGGGGGAGCTTATTCGCGTGACGAAGAAACGACAGTTGCCACGTTATTTTCGTACGGATTCAACCACGCGAAGACGTTCGGCCCTCGAGCCTCTTCACCTCCACCAGCATGCATCGGTCCTGAACAACGTCGATGCCGGCGCGCGCGAGAGTCTCGGCCGCTTCATCGTTGCGAATGCCAAGCTGAAACCAAACCGCCTTCGGCTTCTTGGCGAGGATGTCATCGATGTGCGCCGGGATGGCCGTGGGGCGGCGGAAGACGTCCACGATGTCGATGTCACCTGGGATGTCCATCAAAGAGCGATAGACCGGCTCGCCAAGTAGTTCGGTAAGCTCCGGATAATAGACCGGTACCGGGATTATCTCGTATCCCGCCGCCTGCAGAAACGCCGGGACGAAGTTTGCGGCCTTTTCGGGATCAGGCTTGATGCCGAGTATCGCAACGCGCTTCGAGCGCTCTAGTAGGGTGGCGATCTCGGTCGGCGTGGTCAGAAGATGCGATTGCCAGGTCATGTTCATGATTGGGACCGATGGAAGACTCGTGCCGAGCCTCCGTTTGACGAGACTCGCGCCCGAATGGTAGTCGTAGCTCCGTGATTGCCAGAGCCGATCGCGTTGACTGGCCGGCGTGAAAGTCGTCAGCTTGACTCTCATGCCGCGCGGCCGTACGATTCAGGACTGATGACAACCTCCAAAGCTTTCACGCCCGCCATGGAACGGCCCAGCCTGTACGCTGCGCCCGATGCACGCGCCGTGCGTTTCTGCGTGGGGTGACCTTTTCGCGTTTGTAGTCATCGAACAGGTTCTCGGGCTCGTGTAACGAGCCGCCTCCCGCGCTTTCGCTGGGAGGCTTTTTAGTTTTTAACTCACTTTTTGCTTGAGGAATATCGAAATGCGGATGCTCGTCTTGGGTGCGGGGCTGCAGGGATCGGCTTGCGCGTACGACCTGTTGCAGAATCCCGACGTTACAGAGGTCCGCCTCGCCGATCTCCACATTGATCATCTCGCCGACTTCCTCAAGCCATACTCCGGAAAGCGGCTCATTCCCACGCCACTCGACGTGCGGGACAAGGATGCGGTTCGAGCGCTGATGCGCGGCTCCAACGCGGTGATGAGCGCGATTCCGTACTACTTCAACGGCGAGCTTGCGAAGCTTGCCGTGGAAGTCGGCGTCAATTTCTGCGATCTCGGCGGAAATACCGATATCGTGTTCGAGCAGAAGAAGCTCGATGCAACGGCCAAGGAAAAGAAGTGCACTGTAATACCTGACTGCGGACTCGCACCCGGTATGGACACGATCCTCGCGCAGTACGGGATCTCCCATCTGGACGAGGTCGATTCGGTCAAGATCTTTGTCGGCGGCTTGCCGCAGCATCCAGAAGGCCCACTCAAGTATCAGATTGTGTACTCGCTCGAGGGCGTCCTGGACTATTACACGACGCTGTCGTGGGTGGTGCGCGACAAGAAGCTGAAGCAGGTCACCGCACTCAGTGAGATCGAGCCGGTGAAATTCGCGGAACCGGTGGGCGAACTTGAAGCATTTCACACGGCTGGAGGGTTGTCCACCCTTCCGTTCCGTTACGAAGGGAAGATCGCGACGATGGAATACAAGACGTTGCGGTACCCGGGCCACGCGAAGATCATGGAAGCGATTCGTGATCTCGGCTTGCTGGACCTTGCTCCGATCGACGTGAAAGGAACCAAGGTTGCGCCGCGCGACGTCGCGGTAGCAGCGATGAGCCCGCATCTCACCAAGCCGAAGTCGCCAGATCTTGTCGCGCTTCGCGTTGAAGTGAGCGGTCGCAAGGACGGCGCGCCGAAGAAGCTGGGATGGGAGCTCGTCGACAAGTACGATGCCGAGCATGGTATCAGCGCGATGGAGCGGACAACGGGATTTTCACTCAGCATCACCGGCCAGATGCAGGCTCGCGATCAGATCAAGCCATACGGCGTTCATACGCCGGATGAGTGCATTCCCGCAAAGGAATACATATCCGAATTGG
>JBDTAB010000004.1:0-44736 GCA_039924865.1 Gemmatimonadaceae bacterium
CCGAGTCCTGCAAGGTGGTGCGCCAGGAGGGGATCGAACCCCCGACCTGCAGCTTAGAAGGCTGCCGCTCTATCCAACTGAGCTACTGGCGCCGGACAGCCTCACAATTTGCGTTCTTGCGGCGCAAAATGGAAGTCCCATCGGAGCATTATTCGCGGCCGGTCAAGTGCGGGACTCTGGCGCTCAACCGCCGATCGGGAATCCAGATGCCGACGGCGTTAAGGGATACCCCACCGCAGCGCGCGACACATCCGTCACGCAATCCGTCACGCACATCCGTCACGCAGTTCCGCCACGCAGTTCCGTCACGCACTTTTGCGCGCGCAACTCGGCGACTGCAGCATGGAACGCTGCAATCAAACGGCACGACGCATCAGTCGTGTCGTTCGCCGGCTCTTGCACGCGTCGACGTTGCTTCGACTGCAGTAAAAGTCTCGAGAATTCGGAATGCGTACATCACTGCTGCGGGAATCAGGCACGAATCGCCAGCGTGTCGCGCGCAAGCCAGAGAAGCAAGTGCAGAGAGCTGCACGTACCTCGCAGGTAGCCCAATGCGGTTAGCTGCGTCCTACTGGTTGTCGCGTGGCGCTCGCCGGCTTGAGATCCTGCGTTATACAAGAGGGCCGCTCTTTCGAGCGGCCCTCAGTTCAGAATATTCAAATTGCGTGACTCGCGTCTGCAAGTCTGGTAGACGAATTACTTGCGACGACGACGCAGTACCGGAACCAATCCGAAAATACCGGTGCCGAGAAGCGCGAGCGAGCTCGGCTCCGGAACCGTCGATGTTCCCGCCGTAAAGCCGTAGTAGAACTCGTATTGCGGGTTGGTCCACGTGAGATCCTGGACTGGTCCAGTGAACTGCAGAACACCGTTTCCTTCCGTTCCATTCAGCGTGTTTCCGCTCTGGCTCAGCCTGGTGGCGTCGCCGCCCCAATTTCCCTGACCCTGCGAGATAATCGTGAACGCGTGATCAAAGTTGAACTGCGCCGGGCCATACCCGCCGAGGCTTGCGATACCCAGGAAGAGATTGTTGACCGGCGAGGAGAAATGCAGTGTGTTTGTTCCCGTGCCCGTGCCGCCAATAAGCTGCACAAAATCCGTAGTCGTGGGCCCCTGGCCACCGTAAGCGAGCGGTGTGCCGGGCTCGCGCCAAGCGTCAGTGGTTCCGGTGTTGTTGGTTTGAGTGCCACTTCCAACCTCGCCGGAGTATGTGACGCCGATTGTCCCCATCGTACCGCTCGCGCTACCAGTGGTGGTGCCCGCAGTCGCCGACGTCCAGTTGGTCCAGGTGATCTGTGCACTCGCGCTGGACGCTGGGACCACTGCAACAGCCGCTGCGATTACTCCAAGGGATCCAAAATGAGACCATTTCATACGCAATTCCCGATTTCTAAGGTGTTGGCAGTCTGCGCATCCCCAAGCAGCGAGCGAAATGCCTGCCAATGTACTGTCGCGCCAATGTGCGACAAGCTGCCACATAACGTGGAAGCAAAATACGCTGCAAGTCACGTTCCCGTGAGGGACGACGCGAACTAATCCAGCGTCGGTACGAGAACGACGAGACGTCTCATGGTTGAGATGCCGCTTTCGCTACACTGGCTCGGCTCACCCGGTATACCGTCCGGTCCATCAACGAGGGTGAATCTGTTGCGTCGGAGCCACACACTCTTGCAGCGATGCTACAGTTACTACTACCTCTCCAGCCGGAAGCTCACGCGGCGCCTTCCCTTTTCCTATCCGGGTGACCCGGCGGAGTCTTCGGTCAGAGAAAAAAACGGGAGAGCTACTTTTTCCCCTGGAAGCGATCGCGGCGCGCTTGTAGCGCACGCTCCTGCTGCTCGACCGCGGCGCGATCGTGCAATGCAACAGCGTCATCTGCCTCGGTGGTGCCGATCTGTCCGGGTATGGCAGGTAGCTGGGTCCAGCTGGCGGTAGTGGCGACGAAACTCCAGATGGTCTCGTCGTCGCAAAGCGCGACGAGCGCGTTGGCCGGCCCGCTGAGTTGAAGGATGTGACGCATTTAGCCTCCTGGCTGGTTCGTAAGCGATCGCAGCTGTGGGTCGGCGTCACGGTCGGCGCGCAACGCCGTTGCTGTCGCCTACTGGATAATTTGCAGCGAAAGGCGCCGACATGCTGGACAGAGACGAGATCCGCCGTCCGGCAAACAATGAACCCCGCACCGTGGTGTGATGCGGGGTTGTCTGTTCAAAGTCGGGGCGGCCGGATTCGAACCGGCGACCTCCTGCTCCCAAAGCAGGCGCGATACCGGGCTACGCTACGCCCCGAGGAAATGAAACTAGTCAGATCCGGCTGATTACGGCAGCGACCCATTGAATTCCTCCGACACGGCGGCGACTAGCGAACGAAAGGCGCGTCCGCGATGGCCGACGCGCTGCTTGGCATCCTCGGGCGCCTCGCCAAAAGTCTGTTGAAGCTCATCCGAGAGGAAATGTGGGTCGTATCCGAACCCGCCAAACCCACGTGGTTGCTGGATGATGCTGCCTGAAGTCGACCCCGTGCGCACGATCGAAACGTTGCCATCCGCAAATGCCGCAGCGCACATGAATTCTGCAGCGGCGGGCAGCGCATTCAACCGTCGAAGCTGTCCCAGGAGCGTTGCGTTGTTGGCTGCGTCGAGCGATCTGCCTGAGAGATCAGGTCGGCCGGAGAGCCGTTTGCTGCGCACTCCGGGGCGACCATCGAGCGCCGCCACGACGAGTCCAGAATCATCGGCGAAGGTCGGAAGCCCCGTGCGCCCCTGGAAGTACTGCGCCTTGGCGAGAGCGTTCTCTTCGAAGGTCTCCCATGACTCGATCGACTGCTCGTCCTCCGTTTCCGGAACTCCGGCTTCGGAGAGATCGGTTAGCTGAATGCGGAGTGGCGCGAAGATGTCGCGCAGTTCGCGCAACTTTCCCGGGTTCCGAGTTGCAATCAGATACTCGCGCGGAGTCATGCTATGAGCGCGATGCGTTGGCGTTCGGCTAGCTGTTCAATCCCGGCGCCAGCGAGATCCAGTAGCCGGTCTAGCTGCTTTCGGTCGAACGTGCCGTGTTCACCGGTTCCCTGCACCTCCACGAACTGCCCTTCGGAACTCATGACAACGTTCATGTCGACCTCTGCGCGAACATCAAGATCATAATCGAGGTCGAGGCGCGCGACGCCGTCTACAACACCGACACTGACCGCGGCGACGCGGCGCCGAACGGGGGAGGATGCGATTCGGCCGCTACGCACGAGCCAGTCGAACGCGTCGACGGTTGCAATGGCCGCACCGGTGATCGCGGCTGTACGAGTTCCGCCGTCGGCCTGGAGTACATCACAATCCAGCTTGAGCGTGTATTCGCCGAACTTGAAGTCGTCCAGCATTGCGCGAATTGACCGACCGATGAGGCGCTGAATCTCTTGCGTACGCCCGCCGAGTTTGTCGCGCTCGCGCGATGTGCGCGTACGAGTAGCGCGAGGAAGCATTGCGTATTCGGCAGTGAGCCATCCCTCACCCTTGCCACGACGCCACGACGGGACTCCTTCCTCGATGGTGGCCGCACACAGAATCTTTGTCATGCCGAACGAGATGAGGCATGATCCTTCGGCGTACGGCGAAATTGCGCGCTCGATTGTTATCGGCCGCAGTTCGTCGATGCCGCGGGGCGGGCTGTCGGTACTATCCACGCATACGCTCTATGATTGACGTTGTCGACTGGCCCGGTGTCAACGGAACTACAAGCACGTCGCCACCGCGCGCGCGCACCGATGCAGCTCCGACGATCGTAGCCTCGTTGTAGTCGCCGCCCTTGACGATCACGTCGGGTGTGATGCAGTCGATGAGCTCGAGCGGAGTGTCCTCGTCGAAGACGGTGACGATGTCCACTGCTTCAAGCGCTGCAACCACATATGCACGTTCCATCTCCGACCGCACGGGCCGCTCGGGTCCCTTGAGGCGGTGCACGGAATCGTCGCTGTTTATCCCGACCACGAGAGCGTCACCCGCGGCGCGAGCGGCCTTGAGGACATCAATGTGTCCCGGGTGCAACAGATCGAAGACGCCGTTCGTGAATGCCACACGTCCCCAGAAATCAGCACGCCAGTCCCGTGTTCCATTCCTCGACATGATTTTGGATGCAGGGTCCCGCGGCTCACTCAAAACGGTCCTTCCTCGTTCATGTTGAAGTGTACGACCCGGGAGTAGCGTAGAAGTTTCCACGAGTCGTCATACGATCCGAATATCCGTATGGCACTCGGGGCGCGCTCGACTGTAACGTGATACGCCTCCTCGGGGAGGCCGAGCGAGTCGGCAGCAGCCCAGATCGACTCACGGATTCCATCGTCGTTGCGGAACGTCGCGTAGCGCACTTGCTGGTCCACTGCATCGCGAAAACGATAATAGCGCATGTACGGAGCGCCGACGTGGACACCGACGTACGCGATGATCGCGACGATCAGTATCCAGGAGAGACAGCCTGTTTCTGCGCTCCCTCTCCGGTTCACCATTGCGATTGCACTCCTTCCACAATTGCCTTTACCAGCTTGTCAACTGCCATCGATCGACCCAGGCTCTCCTGTCCCTCGGCATACTGACCGTCGACAATGTAATTCTTCCTCGACCAGAGGCTCTTGCCGTTGGATTGATCTATTACGTCGATGTCGAGCACGATCTCGAGCGATCGCTGCACCGCTGTGGCGGTACGAGAGCGCGTGTCGACGCCAATTGGAATTCCGGACTCGTACCGGTGAATGGTTCCGCGAACCACGGCACTTGCCTTGGATTCGGCCGCTTCTCGCAGGCCCAACCGACTGATCAGCCGCACGCGCAACGAGTCGGATATTTCGCGCTGGATGTCCGCAACTGCCGTCTGATTATCAAATGGAATTACGGCAATACTGTGGATGTGCGAAGGCAGGCCGCCACCGTGGAAGCCATAAAGGCAACCGGAGATGGCGAGCAGGAGCGGTGCTGCGAGGAAAATCTTCCTAAAAGCGCCAGACAGACGCATCAAACTGTGCCACCGGTTGTTGATTCTCAATACTTAAGACGAGCGAGCGCCGTCCGGACAACTCATAACGGACCTTTTGCCCCGGATTGCGTTCGACCCATTCTACTATCCTTTCGCCGTCCACGCGTTCCACGCGCGTAAGCTGGCCGGAAACGGCGGTCAGGCGCCACTGCACCGGGGACCCGAGTGAGGCCCGTAGAGTATCGCCCGATACCCGGATGACAGTATCCGCTACGGGGGGAAGCGCGAGGCGACCCAGAGCGGCCCAAAGCAACGGCGCGGGCGGCACGAGATCGAGTCCACGGGCGCCCGGCGGCACGATCAGGCTGTCGCCGATGAGTATTGCGCTGGCGCCCACACCGAACCCGCCGCCCAGGAACAGGTCAACCCGTGCGTGGTCTGGCGGCCCCAGCCGGGCGACGCCTTCGCCGCGGGCGACTATGGAATTGTCATTCACTTCCCACTTGAAAGTGATCTTTTCAGGCGATGGAGGGAGCGCGAAGGCCGGCAGGTCCGGATTGACCGGTGCGATGCCCGCGAGCGGTTGTATGCGGGGCGCGCACGCGACCTGGAACAGGGTACCGCACGAAAGCAAAACGGCCGCCTGGAAACGAATCCGCCAATGAATCACCAGATAATCCGAATCGAGTTGATAGTGTCGCCTTCAACGAGCGAGTCCATCGCGGCCAGTCCGGAAGAGATGCTTCCGAACACCGTGTAGTGCCCCGTCAGATGCGGCTGGGGGGTCAACGTAAGGAAATACTGGCTACCGCCGGTGTCGGGCCCTGAGAGCGCCATGCCGACCGCGCCGCGCCGGTAAGGCAGAAGCGTGAGCTCGTCGCGAATCGAATATCCCGGCCCCCCTTCCCCATCGCCGCGGGGATCGCCGTCCTGCGCCACAAAGCCTGGTACTACGCGGTGAAACCGAACATGATCGTAGTAATGCGCGTCGGCGAGTGTGGCGAAGTTCAACACGGTGAGGGGGGCGAGGACTCCATCGAACGTGATACCGATATCACCTCGGATGGTTCTCATGATCGCACGCGGCGGATGCTGGTGGAGTGATGGAATCACCACTCGACGAACCACACTCTCGTACCAATCAAGCGGCCGCTCGACCGCAAGCGTATCAAGCGTTCGCACGCGCGAACCCCGTACGGCATTGCGCACCATGGAATCCGGGTCGCTCCGCGCCGCTTCGAGAACACGCTGGATGACGCTGTCCCGATGCGCAGTATCACGCGCAGCGAGCATGTGCAACGCAGTGATGCGTACCCGCGAATCCGTGTCGTGCGCCGAGGCGAGTTCCATATCACGCGCGGTCGCCGTGTCGTGTGACTTGGCCCACGACTGCAGCGCCGCTGCTCGCATGCGCCAATCGGGCGCCCCTCGCCACTCCGCGGTACCGGGAAGACGGACACCGCGAGATGACGCAGCTTCGATCAGCGATTTGCGCACCTTGTACGAGGTGTCTACACGCCAAGCCGTGAGCCATTCCGTCATCGCGGTGTCGAACGGTAAAGCAGAAGCTCCCGCCGCTGACACCCGGACGTTTGCGTCGCGGTCGTGAAGTCCACGGAGAATCGCTGAACGCGCAGTCAATCCATAGCTCCCGATCGCTTGCAACGCGTTAATGCGTACGTACGGATCGGCATCTACTACGAGTGTGTGAAGGCGTGCGAGTGCGCGCTCGCTCAACGAATCTCCCGCGATGTTCTTCGCAAGAACCCGCGCAAGCTCAGCTCTGAATTTCGCATCGGGCGCCCTGGCGTTCAGAAGCGCGCTCACGCCGGGGCCATACCGTTGGCGCGCTACCCCATACGCCGCAGCCCAACGGAGTTCTGACAGATGAGAAGCGAGGTATGGCTTGACTGCGTCAAACGCCAACGGGCGAACCTTTGATGCTGCAATCAACAGTTCGCGCGTCACAGACTCCCGCGCGCGGCGAGACATCGCGGGCTCGCCGAGTAATTCCGATATCGAATCGATAGCCGGTTTGCCGATTTCGCCGAGCGCCCATGCCGCGGACGTCGCCGGCGCTCCGCCGACGCGAACGATGGAAGTCAGGAGCGGAACCGAAGAAGTATCGCGAACCAGCCCGAGTCCGAAAAGTGCGGTTCCGGCAACTGTAGCATCATGGTCCCGCACCAATGCGCGAAGCATCGGCAGCGCAGCAGCACGATCGCGCAACGCTACCTGCGACAGAGTTCGGGCGGCAACTCGACGCATCTCAACATCGCGCGATTGCATCGCTTCGTCGAGCAGGGTCGAATCGAGGATTCGCTGATCCGCGGATTTCAGGATGCGCGCATATAGCGCCACATCGAGCGAATCCTCACGTGTGGGCAGCACAGCGCGCGCGTGGTGCGGGACTGGCGGAGCGACATCTGGTTTCACAATCCCCAAGCCGGTGCCGAAGAGCACGGCGGCCGAGATGAGTGCAACGATCAAGTTAGTTCTCCACCCGAATGCGCTCGAGTTGTTGGCGCAAGTGGTCCGGAATGCACGATCCTTTGCCTTCACGTGTCATTGCGACGAGAGTAGTGTAACCGGTTGCAATCGACGGCCCATCGACGACGCTTATTTCATAATCAAAGCGTACGACGCGTGACCGGACTTCGGTCACTCGCGTGGTGATGCGAACGAGGTCGTCGTAGCGAGCGGGCTTCATGTAGCGCAAGTGGGCTTCTACCACGGCCAGCGCAGTCCCCTCGCGCTCGATCTCGGCGTAGGTCATTCCGCCTAGCGAGCGGATAAGATCCGTGCGCCCCATATCGCACCATGCGAGGTAATTGGCGTGATAAACCACGCCCATCTGATCAGTCTCCGCATAGCGAACGCGGAGTTCGGTCACCTGAAGCATTTGTTAAGATACCGACCCGGCGCTAAGCTTGTCGCGTGCTGAAGACTCCATGTCATATCGTATCCGACCTGCATCTGGGCGTCGCAAGCGCCGCGATCGAACGGTCGTTCGAGTCGTATCTTATGTCCCTTTCCGGCACGGTCGAGACGCTGGTGATAAACGGCGATCTGTTCGACTTCTGGTTCGAGTGGAAAAGTGTGATTCCGCGACGCGGATTCCGAACTCTCGCTGCGCTCGCTGCCCTTCGCGAGAGCGGAACGAGGATCATCTATGTCGCGGGCAATCACGACTGCTGGGGCGGCGACGTGCTCACGAAAGACATCGGTATGGAGTACATGCTGGGGCCATGGAGAGGCAGCATCGGGCCGTGGCGCGTGTTGATAGAGCACGGCGACGGACTTCGCCAGGTGGAGGATCGGAAGTACAGAATGGTCCGCCCCATCATGCGATCTCCGACTGCGATCTGGCTGTTCCGCCGGCTGCATCCGGACTGGGCAACGCGTCTGGCGACCGGGAGTTCGAGTGCGAGCCGCACGTATGCGGCTCGTGATGGCGGACTTGGTTTGCGCACGATTGGGCACGAGCGACTCGAGACCGAACCCGACCTGGACGTAGTGGTCTTTGCGCACTCTCACGTCGCCGCTCTGGAGCGAGTGGGTGAGCGCCAGGTCTTCGCCAATGCAGGTTCGTGGCTCGACGCACCTACCTATCTCGAGATCACGGAAAACAGAATCGAGATGCTGCGATGGACCGGCTCAGTCGAGCGTGATAGTCTCAACTCGATCGATCGCTGAGCCGAGGAAGCGTTTTCCGACGTTGCGAAACTGCTCGGGTACATCGGAGGCGATGAATCGATGCGTTGGTGCATCGTGCCTGGGAGCGTGACGTAGTCCCCGCGCTTCGAGCAAGCGCGCAACTTCACCGGCGGTTTCTTCGGCGCTGTCGATCAACCGGATGTCAGGTCCTACCGCGCGGCCGATGACGCCCTTGAGGAGAGGATAGTGGGTGCATCCGAGCACCAGTGTGTCGATAGCGCTCTCGCGGAGAGTTGATAGATAGTCGCGCGCTATGAGCTCGATCGCCGGATGATCTTGCCACCCCTCTTCGACGAACGGAACGAACAGCGGGCATGCGCGCGCCGTGACATAGAGATCATCGTCGAGCGCATGGATCGCGCGCTCATACGCGCCTGAGCTCACGGTTCCCGTAGTGCCAATAACGCCAATGCGACGTGTCGTCGTGGCTCGAACCGCGGCGCGAGCGCCTGGCTCGATCACTCCAGTGATGGGAAGATCAAAATGTTCGCGAAGGGAGTCGAGCGCGTGCGCGGTAGCGGTATTGCACGCTACGACGACATTCTTGACGCCCTGGTCTCTGAGAAAAGCGGTGATCTCGTGCGCATAGCGCGTCACGGTTTCGGGGCTCTTGGGACCGTACGGTACGCGAGCGGTATCTCCGAAGTAAATGATATCTTCGTCTGGCAGTTGCTTGAGGATCTCGCGCGCTACGGTGAGTCCGCCGATGCCGGAATCAAAAACGCCGATTGGCGCGGTGGAGTTTGCTGTCACCTGAAACTCAGTGTCGCGCCTATGACAGTGCCATTACCGGTGGGCGCCATACCGACATTCGGTTTGAAGTCCCAAAGATTCGCAGCAACATATGCGTCGGCGGCCGAGATGATGTGATTGAATACAATCGCAGCGAGCCAATCTTCGTAGTGTGTGCGACGCGCGCCGATACGGGGAACAAGTCGGTTCTGCGTGAAGCCCGTGGGTGTGATCACTCCGGTAACTGTATCAGCGCTGAACCCGGTTGGAATACTGTCGGACCGCGCCGCGCGGGCTTCTCTGAGGTCCATCGCAGCCTTGCGCGCCATGCCGATTGACAGCACCTCGCCGACGGCAAACAGGATCGAAGCAGTTGGGCGATTCAGCTTCGACTGTGCAAGACCTGGCATCAGCATCGAGTAGATCATGGCGCGGCGCGGCGAGATGGGCGGCTTCCTGAGCGAATCGGCGAGCGTATCCTGTACAATTGGCTGTCGTTGCAAGGCGCCAGGCGCAACGCGCTGAGCAAGAATACTCTCGCTCGGCACGGCGGTGGCGATTACGAGGACGATGCACGCTGCAAAGATCCGGACGCGATCCACAAGCAGCGACGTCCAGCGAATTCCGAACTCGGCCATGAAGTCTCCCGGGCGCGGCGTGTCCATCACTGCGCTGGCGGGACGAGGCGCATCAGCTATTGATCGCCACGATGGCGTCGATCTCGACGAGAGCGCCGCGCGGCAGGGCTGACACCTGGACCGTAGAGCGCGCGGGTCGCGCGTCGCCAAGCCAGCGACCGTAGATCTCGTTGACGATTGGGAAAGCCGCCATGTCATGGATATACACTGTGGCACGTGCGACGTCCGCCCATGTTGCACCGGCCGAGGTAATCACCGCGGTAAGGTTGCGCATGACGACTTCGGCCTGCTCGCTAATATCGCCGGTGGACATCTGGCCGGTGGTCGGATCAAGCGCAATCTGGCCGGCCGTAAACAGCATTCCGTTGACGATTACACCTTGCGAATATGGACCGATCGCAGCGGGCGCGTTGTCGGTGTGGACGTGGCGGAGGGACATGTTTGGATCGTGTATGTGCGGACGAGAAGGCTCCCCATGAAGGAGCGGGCGACGGACTACGAAATATACAGAGTGGCGCTGTTGAGTCGCCCGGTTGGCTGGATGGCCGCGTACAGCGTCAGTTGCACCGCCGCCACGAAGGACGGTGCCGTCATCCGATCAGGGCTGGCCGGACTCGCCCTGTTCGGGCGGGTCGTCGCGCACGAGCGAGAGATGTCGCCTGACGGCCTTTGGAGCCCGCCTGCGGTCCTCTGGCGGCCGATAGTAGGGGTCGATAGCGCGCAGTGAGCCTCGAAGGGTACGATAGCTCGTGAGGGCGCGCGACTGCGCGATGGATGCTTCGAGACTGTCGGGGCCAAACTGGGCCTCGGCCAGTCGCGCTACATAGTAATGGCGCCATGTTTCGCGAACCAGCCGCTCGGTATGCGCGGACCCGGAATCGCCACGCCGGAGACCGATTTGCGGCCCCTCAAGTGTCGTCGGAGAATCATTAGCGTCGTCCATGCCCTTGGTATCGGCACGTGGGATCGGAGGGGCGTGAATTAAGCGGCCCAAGCCTCCGTCGGCGTTGGATACTCCGTTCCGGTCGAGCCGGACAGGGTGGGCAGCCTAAGGCCTTGCGACGCTCAAGGAGTGAAAGAGGGTCCGCGCATTTGCGATGGTCTGCTGTGCGAATACGGAGGGTTCGATTCCCCGCACTTCCGCAACCCGGGCGGCGGTGAGAGCCACCCATGCGGGTTCGTTTCTCTTCCCCCTATGGGGGACTGGCGCGAGATACGGAGAATCGGACTCAACAAGAATGCGGTTGCTCGGAACTGCGCGGACGACGTCGTCGCGTGTCCAGTTTTTGAACGTGACGATGCCACTGAACGACACATACCAGCCGGCATCCAGGGCGGTTCGGGCGAGTGCCATCCCTCCGGTGTAGCAGTGGAGCACGCCGACGATTCCGCTGTCGCCAGCCTCTCGGACCATTGCGGTCGTGTCGCCGTCCGCGTCGCGAGTATGGACGACAACCGGCAGCGAGTGTCGCTTCGCGAGTTCGAGTTGCATTGCGAATGTCCGGCGTTGCTGATCGCGTGGCGCGTTGTCGTAATGGTAGTCCAGGCCACACTCGCCAATGGCAACGGCTCCCGCAGCGATGAGGCGTTCGAGTGACGCGATGTCTGCGCGCGGGTCGAACGACGCGGCGTCGTGGGGGTGGATGCCGGCGGTGAATCCGACAAAGCCCGGATGCGTTTCCGCGATCCGGGCTGAGCGTTGTGCCTGCTCGATTGAGGCGCCAATGCAGATTATCGCTGCAGCGCCCGCGTCGACTGCTCGGCGGATTACCGCGTCGCGGTCGCCGTCGAAGGCTTCGTCCGCGAGGTGGGCGTGGCTGTCGGTGAAGCTTTCCATGCGGGCGCCGATGTCTTGCGTGGATACTTATGCTCGATCCAGATCAATACCGGACCGGCGATGTAGACGGAACTGAATGTTCCTGTCACGATACCGAACAACATGACCCAGGCGAAAGGCCGGATCACCTCGCCGGCGAACAAAAGCAGCGCCAGGGTGGCCGCCGCGGTCGTCGCGTGGGTCAGGATCGAGCGAGGAAGCGTTTCGTTGATTCCTCGATTGAGGGTCTGATACAGAGTTTCCTTGCGACCCTTCCGGAGGTCCTCGCGCACGCGATCAAAGATGATGATCGTGTCGTTGAGCGAGTACCCAAGCACCGTGAGGAGGCCGGCTACCACCGTAAGCGATATCTCGAGATGCATCAGCTTGACGAATGCCAGCGTCGTGAACACGTCGTGGCCAGTCGCAATCACGGCCGCGAGTCCGAATCGCCATTCGAATCGGATGGCGAGATAGACGAGGGTGATCAGGAATGAAAGCAACACGGCGATCACAGCATTCCGCTTGAGTTCGCTTCCAACAGTGGCGCTGATCGCCTCGGTACGGAGCACCGTGACATTTTGTTGACCGAAGGCGCTGAACAGGACGCTGTCAACTTTCTTCGATACCAGCTCGGCGCCGGCGGATTGAGCGGCGACTTCTTCAGCACCTCGAAAGCGGACCGTGTAGTCGCGTGGCGAGCCGAACTGCTGGATCTCCGCGTCGCGGAATCCGGCGTTGGTCATCGCGATTCTGATTTGTGACGCGTCTATCGGGATCTTGAAGTTGAGCTGTTTTAGCGTTCCGCCCGTGAACTCGATGCTGTAATTCATCCCCTTGAGCGCGAGCGATCCGAGACCGATCGCGATAAAGGCGACGGTGAGACCGACGGCTACGCGCCACCAGCGAATGAAGTCGTACGTGGTGTTATGGAAGATTCGCAGCATTTATATGCTCAGTGCCTTCTGGTCGCCGTTGCGTGCGAGCCAGATTATGTAGAAAGTACGAACAACGAAGATTGCCGTTACCATCGACGCCGCGATACCGGCGAGCAACGTCACAGCAAAACCGCGAACGGGACCAGTTCCGAATTGATAGAGGACTGCGGCTGTAAGTGCGGCTGACACATTTGAGTCGACGATCGCGGGTAGCGCGTGCTTGAAGCCTTCATCAATCGCGAGTCGAGTCGACTTGCCGTGATCGAGCTCTTCTCGTATTCGCTCGAATATCAGCACGTTGGCGTCGACTGCCATACCGATTGACAGCACGAACCCAGCGAGACCAGGCAGCGTCAGAGTCGCGCTGAATCCGGCGAGTGCTGCAAGTGTCCAGAGTGTGTATATCGCGAGACCAAAGACAGCAAGCACGCCCGAGAAGCGGTAGTAGCCGATCATGATGACGACTACGAGTGCCAGCGCGATCTCACCAGCGAGAATGCTGCTGTGAATCGAGTCGGCACCCAGGCTGGGTCCGATGTTGGCCACATCCGAAATCTTAAGTGGAACCGGCAACGCACCAGCACGAAGTACGAGCGCGAGATCCTGTGCGGCCTGCAAGTCGCGGCCGCCGAGCGTTATCTGTCCGCGCGTGCCGATGGCGCCCTGGATGACGGGCGGACGACCCATTACAAGACTATCAAGCACGATAGCCATGTAGTCGTGAATGTGCTTGGATGTTTCGTTGCGGAATCGTCGGCCGCCCTCGTTACTCAGCGTGAACTCGACGACGGTTCCTTCTGTCGGGCTCTGCGTCGGCTTGGCGTCAGTGAGGTATTCGCCGGTGATGATGGGGCGAGAATCGAGCACATACATCGCGCGGTAGGTCTGCGAGCCGAGCGCGGTTGTGTCGCTGGACCATCTGATCACTTTGCCGGGCGGTATCGCCGCCTGAACCGACGGCGCCGAGAGGTAGCGTTGGACAGTCGGCACTTCGTTCTGTGCGATGTAGTACTCGCCCGGCATCTGGCCTTGTTGAATCAGCTTGGAGAACGGACCGCCCGTCACCATCGCAGTGTCTTTTGTAGCAGAGTCGCCCGCGGCTTTCTTTGTCGTATCCTTTGCGAACAGGCCCTGTAGCGCATTCTTTGTCGTGTCGGTGCCTGGCGTCGCCGAGGCCGCTGCTCCGCCCTTGCCCGCTACTGCAGGCGCGTTAGAAGCCAACGCCTTGACAGCGGCATCGAGTCGTGGGAGCGCCTTCTCGAGTGCGTTGGTCTTGTCGGTTATCTCGAACTGAAGGAATGCCGACTTCTGAACGACATCCATCGCGCGTTGCGGGTCATCGATGCCGGGGAGCTCTACGATTATTCGATCGTTGCCAGCCTTCTGCACGACGGGCTCGGAAACGCCGAACTGATCGATACGAGTACGCACGACCTTGAGTGCGCGATCGATTGCATCGCTCTTGTTTGCGATAACGCCCTTGGACTCATCGACTTCGAGTTCCAGGTGCATGCCGCCTTGCAGATCGAGGCCGCGCTTGAGCGGAACGCGTTGAACAGTATCGTAGACGAAGACACCGTTTCGCTTGACGCGTTCGGTGACGGTGCGCGGAAAAAGCAACCAGCCAGCGGTTGCTATCAGCGCTAGGATAATGGCGATGCGGTATTTGAGAGACATTTATATCGGGATTAGCCCTTAAGGTTACCTTGAAGGGAGGCTACGGTCAACGCGGATTTCGCATCGGCCTCATCCAGCCTGATCTGCGCGACCAGCGCCTCGGCGGATTCGAAGGGACGAGTGTCCCTCAGGCGCTTGATCACGTCCAGTCTGACGAACTGTCCGTAAAAATCGCCGGAAGCATCGAACAGATAGGCTTCGATGGATCGGTCATGTTCTCCGAAAGTGGGGCGCGGGCCGAGGTTCATCATCCCCCCGAAGGTGCCGCGCTCGGTTTTCACCTGCACAGCGTAGACCCCGTCTGGCGGAAGGAGTTTCCGCGGCGAGGGCTTGGACAGGTTCAGCGTCGGAAAGCCGAGGGATCGGCCACGAGCAGCGCCGGGGACGACGACTCCGCTGATCGAGTATGGGCGCCCGAGCAGCTCCCACGCCCGCGGTAGATCTCCACCAGCGACGGCACGACGGATGGCAGTCGATGAGATCCAGCGTCCGTCATCCGCTGCCACGGGATCAACGACGCCCACGCTGAAGCCACGGCTTGCGCCCAGGGCCTGGAGGACCGTCGCGTTGCCGGCGCGCTCCCGACCGAATCCGTGATCGTGGCCGATGAGCAGATGCTGCATGCGAAATCGACCTCGAAGGATCTGATCGACGAACTCAGTCGCACTCAAGGATGCCAGGTCGTGCGTGAACCCGAGAACCACGATGTGATCCAACTCAGTTTCCAAGAGAGCGTCGAGTTTCTCTTCGTCTACCGAGAGCAGTGGCGGAGCCGCGGCAGGATTGACGACGTCCAGAGGATGCGGTTCGAACGTTATTGCGACGCTGTGCAGATGGCGCGCGCGCGACTCGTCAACGAGGCGCGAGATGAGATCGAGATGGCCACGATGGACGCCGTCGAACGTTCCGACTGTCACCGCGGCACCCTGAACTTCTGGGGGCAGGTGCGCGCCGTCGCGTATGATCCGCGGTACGGTCACTCGGCAACGACTCGAAGTTTGCGCACAGGCGGCCGCTGGGCCGAACGCAAGTCGTCCATTGAGGCGGCATCGAGCACATCGAATTCCCCACTCCGGGTGCGACGCAATGACGTGAGGTGCGCGGCACTCTGGCAAGCACGGCCGAGGTCGCGCGCGAGCGCGCGGACGTAGGTGCCGCCACCGCAGGAGATCAACACGTGCAACTCATCATCCGTAAGTGACAGGATCTGCCATTCGTGAACAGCTACTGGAGCAGCCGCGAGAACCACCGACGCGCCTGCGCGCGCAGCGCGGTACGCGGGAGCTCCAAAGACCTTCTTCGCAGAAAATTCTGGAGGAACCTGACTGATCGCGCCAGTGAGCGATGGAATCGCATCCAGCACGGTCTGGCGAGACGGGAGCGGGGCCGACCTGATCACGTCGCCAGTCGGATCTCCCGTATCCGTCTCGTCTCCAAAGCAAATCGTCGCGTCGTAGACCTTCGGTTCGTTATCAATGAAACTCGCCAGCCTGGTCGCACGTCCGAGGAGCAGTACTAGCAGTCCGGTCGCGAATGGATCGAGCGTACCGAGGTGTCCGATACTTTGTTCATCATACGCGCGACGCGCAATATCCACTACGTCGTGAGAGGTGATTCCGGCCGGTTTGTCAACGAGCAGGAGCCCGAATGGTTTGGCAGGATCAGCTGTCACGGTTCGAGTCTTCCGCCTTGATCTGCGCAAGGAGGGACTCGATGCGCGACGCCTTGGCGGCCGTCTCATCCAATTGGAAATCGAGTTCTGGCGCGAGTCTCAGTTGCAACGCCCGTCCGATTTCACCGCGCAGCCGATGGCCGACCTGATTGAGGAGAGCAACAGGATCGCTCCCATCCGGGTCCATTACACTCACGAACACACGCGCGCGCCGAAGATCCGGCGTCACGTCGACGCCAGTAACGGTAACCATACCTGTGATGCGCGAATCTCGCGCGCCACCGGTGAGATAGGATGCGATCTCCTCACGGATGGCGGCCGCGACACGTTCAGCTCGGCGATTGTCGCGAGGCATCACGCCACCTCAGGAAGCAGCCGCGCTGGACGCAAGCGTGCGCGCGACTTGTTCCTTCGTGTAGCACTCCAGAACATCACCGACCTTGATGTCGTTGAAGTTCTCGACGCCGATACCGCACTCAAATCCTTCGCGAACTTCACGAACATCGTCCTTGAATCGGCGAAGCGACGAGATGATGCCATCGAATATCTCGACGCCGTCGCGAATGACTCGCACACGACCGGTGCGGTTGATGATTCCGTTGCGTACGCTGCAACCTGCAATAACACCGACTCTGGACACCTTGAAGATCTCGCGCACCTCGGCATCACCGAGCACGACTTCGCGCTCTTCCGGACGGAGCATGCCTTCGAGTGCGAGCTTCACATCTTCGACGGCCTCGTAGATGATCTTGTACAACTTGATCTCCACGCCCTCTCGCTCGGCTGCGTTGCGTGCATTGTTGTCCGGACGTACATGGAAACCGATGATGATTGCGCCGGACGCACGTGCGAGTAGAATATCGCTTTCTGAAATCGCTCCAACGCCGCGATGGATGACCTCCACCGTGACTTCGGAAGTCGAAAGCTGACCCAGTGCATCGGCCAACGCTTCTGCTGGGCCACCCTGGTCGGCCTTTATGACGATTCGAAGTGCGCGCGCCTGGCCTGGGGCCGTTTGCGACATGAAGTCTTCGAGGGACACCGCACCCTTCATCGTGCGACGGCTCCGCGCCTCACGGTCGAGCCGCTGTCTGCGCTGTGCAATCTCACGAGATGCCGTCGCGTCCTCGACTGCGAGGAACTGATCTCCGGCCATCGGCACGCCGCCGATGCCCAGCACCTGAACCGGCATCGCGGGTCCCGCGCTCTTCTGGTTCCGGCCACGCTCATCGAGCAGCGCGCGTACGCGGCCCGAGTACATGCCGCATATGAAATCGTCACCAACGTGCAGTGTGCCGTTCTGTACGAGCACCGTGGCAACGGGACCCTTGCCGGGATCGAGTTGCGCTTCGATTACGGATCCAACGGCGCGCCTGTCGGGGTTCGCCTTGAGGTCGAGGATTTCTGCCTGGAGCGCGAGCTGTTCGAGAAGGCCGTCGACGTTCTGTCCGGTCTTCGCGGAAATCTCGCTTGCGAGCGTGGTGCCGCCAAACTCTTCGAGCACGACACCATGCTGCAGCAGGTCCTGCTTAACCTTCATCGGATTCGCGCCGGGAAGATCGATCTTGTTGATCGCGACGACCATTGGAACGCCCGCGTTCTTCGCGTGCGAAATGGCCTCGATCGTCTGTGGCATGACCTGATCATCAGCAGCGACGACCAGAATGACGATATCCGTTACCTGAGCACCGCGTGCACGCATGGCGGTGAACGCCTGGTGACCCGGTGTATCGAGGAACGTGACAGCGCGCTTGCCCGGCAGCGACACGTGATACGCGCCGATGTGTTGTGTGATGCCACCAGACTCACCTGCGACGACGTGTGCCTTGCGGATGTAGTCGAGCAGCGATGTCTTGCCGTGGTCGACGTGACCCATGATCGTGATGACCGGCGGCCGCGGCGTGAGATCCTCCGCGGCGTCCTTTTCAAGCAGTGATTCAGTATCCGCTGCGTACTCGTCTTCGAGCACCGCCTGGAAACCAAACTCGCCAGCGATCAACTCGATCTGACCGAAATCGAGACGCTGGTTGATTGACACCATGAGACCGAGGTTCTTGAACGCGAATGCCACGATCTGCGTCCCGGGAACCTTGAGCTGTTGCGCGAGTTCGGCGACCGTGACGAATTCGTTGACGCGAACCGTTTTCCGTTCTTTCTCGACAGCCGCCTTGCGCTGTGCCTCGACTTCCTCGCGGGAGACTGGCTCATCGCGGCGCTGCGATCCCTTGCGCGAGCTGCCGCGCATGGACGTCATGGTCTTGAAGATGTTGGCCGATACCGCTTCCTGATCTACTCGCCGGCCGCGGCCGCGACCACGCGAACGATCGTCCTGGCGCGCCGGAGCGCGGTCACCGGTCGGCCGTGGCCGACTCTCGCGGGACGGAGTGCCCGGGACATTAGTGGACGGTGGAGCGGCTGTTGGCCGAGGGCTGGACGAACCGCCGCCCTGCCGCTGGTTGCTCGAGCTGCCTGGACGCGGACGCGGACCACCTGGCGTGAGCGGACGCGGTGGCGTTGCGCTCGCACGCGGCTGCAATGGGGGCAGCGGAATGGGACGCGGACGACCTGGACGAGCCGAAGCTGGCCGCGGCGCTGGCGCTGGCGCTGGCAGAGCTGCCGCAACTGGCGCTTCGACAGGAGATTGCACGGGCGTCGTCGGCGCAGGAGTGGGAGCTGTCGTCGGCGCAGGAGTGGGAGCTGTCGGCAGCGCAGCAGCCGACGGCGGGGCCGACGACTGAACGGCAGCCGGCGCCTCGGCGACAGGTGTTGGGCGCGCCTTGGTGGCCGGCTTCACTTCGGAGGGCAGCGCAGGAGCAGCTACTGGCGTAACCGGCGGCGCTGTTGCCTCCGGTGGAGTTGCAGCCGGTGCCGGCCTGCGAACACGAGTCGGTGTCTCTGGTGCCGCTGGTGCCGCTGGTGCCTCTGCTTCGGGCGCGGGAGCTTTAGCTGTAACGGCTGCCGGTTCTGCGACTGGCGGTGCGGAAGCGGCTACAACTTCGGGCTCGTGCACTACATCAGCGGCGCGACGGCGGCGGACTGTGTGTGTGGGTTCCGGTTCCGGTGCGGGCTCGGCAGCGGCAGCAGCGGCGGATCCACGTCTGCGACGCGCTCCGGCGGCGGGTGCGGGCGCAGCAGAGCGCGCACGCTTCTCGCGTTCCCACCGTGCGCGAACCCTCGCGATCTGATCGTCGGTTAGCGGACTTACGTGACTGCGTACTGGAATATCCATTTGACGGAGGAGTCCTATTACCTCGTCAGCTGGAATTCCGAATTCACCGGCCATGTCCGTTACACGCAGCTTACTCACCCAGTTTCTCCCTGTCCCCTATGCGCGGCTCTCACGCCGCGCGCCAACTTCGCATCCAGGATACCGACGACAGCCGTCGCCGCGCGTCCGACAGCCCTGCCGAGCTCGTCGGCAGATGCTGTTTGAATCATAGTAATACCCCGCCCTATCATGAGCGGAACGATCTTGTCGCGACTATTCGGAGACGCATCGGCTGCCACAATGGCCAATCTCAGCGTTCCCTTGAAAGCCGCCTCCCTCGTCCTGTCCACACCCACCGAAACCAGGCGACCGCGCACGCCGAGCCCTATCAGACGCAGCATCGCGGTGTCGCCGTCACTCATGTCGCCGCTGGCGGCTCGACGGCAACGATCTCGGCACCAGCTTCCTGCACTTCCTCGGCTTCCTGCGCGTCGGCAGGAGCTTCTTCGTCAGAAGCGTCGGTCGTGAGTTCGTCGATTATGGCCATCAGTCGATCGGCGTCGTCCTTCATGATGCCTGCAAGCTTGAGGAAGTCCTCTCGCTCCAGGTCCAGAATATCATCGAGACGCTTGTATCCGGCGTTTTCGAGAATCGCGACTGTCGCTGGGGGTAGCCCAGCGATATCCACGAGCTTCGGATTCGTAGTGTCAATCTGATCCTCGAGGGGCGCGAACGGCAATGTTTCTGCTGCGCGCTCCATCCATTCGCGGCTCGAGTACAGATCGATCTTCCATTCCGTCAGCTCCGATGCCAACCGAACATTCTGCCCGTTCTTCCCGATCGCGAGCGACAGTTGATCTTCGTCTACGATCGCCTGAATTGTGCGCGTGGTTGCATCACTGAACACTCGAGCAACCTTCGCGGGCGCGAGCGCGAGACGAGCGAATCGCTCCGGGTCGCCAGACCAAGGCACGATGTCTATACGCTCACCACTCAGCTCATTGACGACAGCCTGGACCCGAGCGCCCTTCACGCCTACGCATGCGCCTACGGGATCGACGGCCTCGTCACGCGAGAAGACAGCGATCTTGGTACGGCTACCGACTTCGCGCGCCACGGAGCGAATCTCGACGGTACCTGCCTGTATTTCCGGAACTTCGAGCTTGAACAGTGCCTGCACGAACAGTCCATCAGCGCGGCTGAGTACGAGTCGCGGGCCCTTCGGAGTCTCCTCGACCTTCTTGAGGACGGCCCGGATCGGCTCTCCCTGGTGGTAGTGCTCGCGATGATTCTGTTCACGATACGGCATCACGGCTTCTGCTTCACGGAAGCGATTGAGCATGATGACCAGCTTGCCACGCTCGATCTGCTGCACCTCGCCGCTCAACAACTCGCCGACGCGCGACGTAAACTCGTCACGGATCTTGGTGCGCTCGCCCTCGCGGACTCGCTGCAGAATGCGCTGCTTCGCGGCCTGGACCGCCGACCGTCCGAATTCAGCGAAGTCGGTGGGTATCTCCATGACGTCGCCGATCTGGAATTCGGGATCCTCGAATCTCGCCTCTTCAAGCGAAATCTCGCGGGCGGCGTCCTCGACTTTCTCTACGACAGTCTTGAGTAGCACGATGCGGATCGTGCCGCGTTCTTCGTCGATGTCGACCTCGGCTTGCACCGGGCCGCCGTGCTTCTTGGCGAGCGCAGCGAGGATCCCGTCCTGCAGCAAATCGCGGAGCTCCGAACTATCCATGGACTTGGAGTTCGTCAGCTCGCGTATCGCTGTCAGAATGTTTCCTGTTTCACCTGCCATGGTACCTACCTCTTCCAGTTGATGTCGGCATCATCACGAATTCCCGGTGACGACACCTCGAGCGTGTAAAACTCGCCGAGTGATCCATCCGCTTCGAGGCGTTCCTCGATAGCGCGTGAAGCTCGTGCGCAGTCTCCAGCAGTGACCCCTTCGCCGTCGCGCCGAGTGATTCGGACCTCGAGCACGGCTCGACTTTTGGTGCCACGCTGCAGGAGACTGAAAACGTCAAACCCAAGTGGTGCAATCGCTTGTCCCACAACGTCTTGCAATACAGGGTTCATGTGATTTCTAACTGACCTCTAAGAATAAAAAAATGCGGGGGACCACCCCACATTCAAAACGCCTCCAAAGAGCGGGGCGTGACTGGAATCTACTTAGATAAAGCGAGAAAGCAACTCTGTGACTGTGGAGGCCGCGGAGCAAACGGCGAGGCGCGGGCTGGCTACGACGTGGCCGGCTAAAGTCGGGTACCAGCGTGACAGTTCCGAACTTAACTGTCAACCTCGCGAAAAGGATGGTCAATGTTATCGATCTTGAGGGACCGGCACAGCATCGCAGCGGGTCGGCAACAAATGGGTCCCCGCTTTCGCGGGGATGACGGGTCAGGTTTGCCCGGGTTTCCGTAGCTTAGGAAAAGCAGGATCCATGTGATCGATCTTGAGGGACTGGCACAGCATCGCAGCGGGTCGGCAACAAATGGGTCCCCGCTTTCGTGGGGATGACGGGTCAGGTTTGCCTGGGTTTCCGTAGCTTACGAAATGGCGGGGCCGGTTTTCCTGGCCAGCGAAACAATGCGCTGGACCTGCTCCACCTGGGTGAGGTAGGTGGTGTCGACGAGGACGGCGTCGCGCGCCTGGAGGGTGTTGGTGGCGTCGTTGGCGTCGCGTTCCACAAGGGCGCGGGTCTCGTTGGCGATTTCGGTGTCGGTTGCGGAACGACCGAGCCGCTGGTGCAGGCGGCGACGGGCCCGTTCCCATGGGTCGGCGACAAGGAAGATCTTCAGGTACGCATTTGGAAAGACGACGCTGCCGATGTCGCGGCCGTCGACCACGACGCTTTCAAGGCTGGCGATTCTTCGGAGCTCCGCGTTGACAGCCTCGCGGACTTCAGGCATCTGTGCGACCCTGGAGACGGCCGCGGTGACCTCGGCGGATCGCAGATCATCGACGCCTAATCGTTTGGCTGTTTCTTCACGGTACAGCATCCCTGAGTCGAGATGGCGGTAGCCGAGCTCGCGCGCCACCCACGCCGCGGTCGAAGACTTGCCCGACGCGGCTGGACCATCAATCGCAATCACGCGAGGATCACTGGGCGACACGGCGCAAATCGCTCCAGAAGGCTGGGTATGACACTCCGACGCAATCGGGAGTGGCCACGTCGATGGAATTTCCAGCGACAGCGCCAAGTACTCCAAAGGCCATCGCAAGCCGGTGATCTCCGTGCGTTTCAACTGCTCCTTTGAGCGGAGCGGCACTCCCGCGGACGATCATGCCGTCGGGACGTTCCTCTGCATCCGCGCCGATGGCGCGAAGGTTTCGAACGACCGCAGCGATCCGATCGCTTTCCTTCACGCGCAACTCGCCGGCGCCCGTGATCACGGTCTCGCCGCTAGCACGCGCCGCAAGGCAGGCCAACATGGGAATCTCATCGATCATCGCCGGAATTTCTTCGGCACCTATCGTCACGGCGCGGAGCATGTCAGTCCCCGTTGCGCGGATGGTCGCGACTGGTTCTCCGGAGGAGTCGTCGGTGGCCTCGATGGAAACGCGCGCGCCCATCCGCTGCACGACGTCGAGGAAACCCGTGCGCGTCGGGTTCACGCAGACGCCCGGGAGCGAAATACTGCGGCCTGGCGACAGTGCCGCCAACGCGACAAAGTACGCCGCAGACGATGGATCGCCGGGCACGTGAGTATCTAATGGAGCCATTGACCGTGCGACGCCGATGGACACCGTATTGCCGTCGACGACAACCGGAACACCGCGAGCGACGAGCATGCGCTCCGTGTGATCACGCGAGCGTTGCGGTTCAACAACACTAGCGCTTACCTGAGCGTTGAGTGCCGCGAGCAGAATGGCGCTCTTGACCTGGGCGCTGGCGGTGCGGCTGTTCCAGCCGATGCTGGACAGAGTCCCGCCGTGAATCGTCAACGGAAGGACGTCTGCCTCAGTCGCAAAAGTGAAGAACGCTCCCATCTTCTCGAGCGGTTCCGTAACGCGACGCATCGGCCGCCGACTGAGGCTCGAGTCGCCGGTGAGAGTGCTGTCGAACGGATGCGCTGCGAGAACGCCGGCCATCAGGCGTGCAGTGGTACCACTGTTTCCGCAATCGAGATCGCGCGTCGGTGGCTGAAGGCCGCGAATGCCTCGTCCCCGCACTGTTACCATGCCGCCTGAGGATTCGATCCCGACTCCCAATGCGGCGAGGACGAATGCTGTGGACTGGACGTCGGCGGAAAGCAGAAGTCCGCTGATCCGACTCTCTCCATCCGAGAGAGAAGCGAGAATCAGGGCGCGATGTGATATCGACTTGTCACCCGGAACCCTGACGGTGTCGCGAACCGATTCGACCGGTGTCATCTGAGCGATTCTTCGAGCGCCGTTGCCGCGTCCGTACGGTCGTCGCGGTACTTGACGATGACGGGGGTCGAAATGCACAAGCCGTGCTTTCTTCCCCACGCACTCGAAGTCGGCCGGGCACCGGGTACGACAACAGCACCGGCCGGAATTACGAGTGGCTCGCTCGCGGACGCACGATGTACAGTTTCGTTGACGAGATCGTACACCGGAGTGCCGCGTGTGAGAATCACTCCCGATCCGAGTACCGCCCGGTTCCGAACGACGGTGCCTTCGTAGACGCCACAATTCCCACCGATCACCACGTCGTCCTCGATTACCACTGGTGCGGCGTTGATGGGCTCCAGTACACCACCGAGTTGCGCGGCCGCGCTCAGGTGTACGCGCTCCCCGACCTGTGCGCAGGATCCGACGAGTGCGTGAGAATCGATCATGGTGCCCGCACCTACATACGCACCGACATTCACGTAGCTCGGTGGCATGCACACAACACCGCGCGCGAGGTAGGCGCCGCGGCGCACCGAGGAGCCGCCCGGAACGATGCGCACGCCGTCGGACAGGTCGAACTGTCGAGTTGGAAACGTGTCCTTGTCGAAGAACGAAAATCCCGCCACGCCCTTTCCGCGCGGCGAACTCATGTCGATAATCTCTCCGACACGGAACCCGAGGAGAATGCCACGCTTGACCCAGCCGACTGGCTGCCACGTGCCGTTGGCATCCACTTGCGCGGCGCGAACCGAGCCGTCCTCAATGAGCGCTAGAAGCGCGCCAACGATATCTCTGGAACGATCGGCCGGCGGCTTCGATTGGGCGAAGAGTTCGTCGATCGCATGCTCAAGAGATTCCGTTTGCGCGGGTTCCTGAATCATTCCGTGAGCGCTCCTGCCGAGACAAGTGCCGCGCGTACGCTTGCATGATGGTGCGTGGCAAGCGGAACGAGCGGAAGCCGCAGATGATTCTGCATGAACCCCATCATCGAGAGTGCTGCCTTGACGGGGATCGGGTTGGACTCGATGAAAGCGGCATGCGTCCACCCCGCCAACCTGCCATCGATCGCGCGAGCATCATCGTAGTCGCCTCGGCGCGCGGCTGCGCATAGCTGCGCAACCAGCGCAGGAGCGGCATTCGACGTGACCGAAGTAACGCCGTCGCCTCCCAAAGCCATGATTGCGAGGGTGAGCGCGTCGTCGCCGGATATGACCGAAAAATCGTGCGGGCGATGCCTGATGATTTCGCTGATCTGAGCGAGATTACCAGACGCTTCCTTGATAGCCACAATGTTAGCGTGTTCCGCTAGCTCCAACGTGGTCTCCGCGTTAATGTTGCCGGCTGTGCGGCCAGGAACATTGTAGAGCACGATTGGCAGGTCTATTGTATCGGCGATTGCCCGGAAATGCGCGACTATGCCGCGTTGGGGCGGCTTGTTGTACGCGGGCGAAACGTGCAGCAGATGCGTCGCGCCGGCATCACGCATCATCCGCGACAGTGCCAGCGCTCGTGCGGTGTCATTGGAACCGGCGCCCGCCACCACGGGGATTCGTCCAGCGACAACCTCTACGGTGATTTCGACGACGCGGCGTTGCTCATCAGCGGTCATGGTCGCCGCCTCGCCAGTCGAGCCGCATGGGACGATGAAATTGAGTCCTTCCTCAACCTGCCATGCGACGAACCGGCGCAGCGCGGGCTCGTCGACTTCGCCGGTTGCGGTAAATGGCGTTGCGATTGCCGTGCCTGCTCCGGACAGCGGAGTGTTTGGTACTCTCATCGAATCTCCTTTCTGGACAACACATCGTCGAGCGTAAACACGCCTCGACGCCCGACAAGCCACCTGGCCGCAACAAGCGCGCCCTCGGCGAATACGCGACGGTCGCGAGCCTCGTGCGAGATGACAATCTGCTCGAATGCGCCATCAATAATAAGTGCGTGCGTCCCGGGAACAGAGCCCAACCGAATGCTCGCAATCGGCAGGTCGCGTCCCCAGCCCGCGACGAATGTCTCCTGCAGCATGCGGGCCGTGCCGGACGGCGAGTCCTTTTTCGTGGCGTGATGCGTCTCCACGAGTTCGGCATCGAAACCGGGGAGTGCGCTGAAGATCTCGCCGGCTCGCGCGATCAGCCGAGTCAATGCGTGGACGCCGAGAGAAAAGTTGGATGCCCATAACAGCGCCCCGTTGTGCTCGATGACGAGCGACTCGATCGGCGCAAGCTGGTCGTACCATCCGGTTGTCCCCACAACTACTGCGCAGCCTGCGAGAACGCAGGCTCGTATGTTCGCCGGGGCCGCTGCTGGTTCCGTGAATTCGATGGCGACGTCAGCGCCCAGAAGCGATTCGCGATTTATGGTAGTCCCTGCAGCAATTGTCGCCACGACGTCCGAGCCACTGCTGCGCGCAAGGTCCGCGATTGCGGTTCCCATCTTGCCCGGCCCTATGATCGCAAGCCGAAGTTTCGTCATGTGCTCAAGGCCCGTGAAAAGAATTCATGGTGCAGAGCTGTCATCGCATCATTCACCACCGAATCGTCGACGACCACCGTAAGATTGATTCCGGTCGCGCTGAGTGAGACCATGTGAACGTGCATCCCGCCGAGCGCACTCAACGCGCGGCCCATGCAATCTCCCCGATCACCGATACCGGCGCCGACTATCGCCACAATTGCGCGGTCGCGTTCTATCGAAACGTCGCCGAGCATGCGCAAGTCTATCATCAGCTCGTCCAGTCGTGCGGCGTCGTCGAGTGTTACCGAGACAGAAACCTCGGATGTCGACACGACGTCGACTGATGTACGGTGTCGTTCGAATATCTCGAAGACGCGTCGGAGAAATCCCTGCGCAAGGAGCATCCGCGGGGCACTGACTTTTACCATCGTGATACCGCTCTTGGCGGCGATCGCGGTTACAGCGCGTCGCGGCGCGTCGAACGTAATGCGCGTCCCCGAGCCACCCGGGTGACGCGTGTTGTACACGTATACGGGAATGCCAAGCCGGACCGCGGGTGCAATGGTGTTCGGGTGAAGCACCTTCGCGCCGAACGATGCGAGTTCGGACGCCTCGTCAAACCGGATCTGCGGAATCAAGCAGGCACCGGCCACAACTCTTGGATCCGCAGTGAGCATGCCGTCAACGTCGGTCCATATTTCGATAGCGTCGGCGCCGAGTGCGGCGCCAAGCAGGGACGCGCTATAATCGGAGCCGCCGCGCCCCAGGGTCGTTGTTATGCCGGCCTCAGTGGCGCCGATATAGCCACCGAGGACCGGGACTGCGCCCGAGCGGACAAGCGGTGCAATGATTGCGCGAGCGTGCTCAGCGATTGCTTCCGGCTCTGGCTCGGCCGCACTGAAGTGATCGCTCGTCACTACGACGTCGCGCGCGTCAACGTGATGCGCCGGAATACCGCGCCTCTTGAATGCTTCGGTGACCATGAGCGAAGACATCTGCTCTCCGAACGCAGCCACGGCATCGCGACTGCGCGGCGTAATGTGTCCGAGTGTGTTCAGCGCTTCGGCGAGGCTCGCTACCTCGTCGCACATGGCAGCGATTTCGGCGGTCGTGTCAGCACCAGCGGCAGTTACGCCAAGTAGCTCATCACACATCTGTATGTGACGCTCACGGATGTGCTCGACCGATCGCAGTGCGCCAATGAGTTGACCCCGCGCGGCCTGTTCAGCTAAACCAAGGAGCTCCGTCGTCGTACCGCTCACGGCGGAGACGACGACGACAGGCGAGCGAGCGGCACGACTTGCAACTACCCCAGCGGCGCGGCGAATTGCGTCGGCGTCGCCGACCGATGTGCCGCCGAATTTGATGATTACCACGCTCCGTCTACCACGCCCTGCGAGACGAGCAACTCGGCGTTAAGGATCGCGCCACCGGCGGCGCCTCGAATCGTGTTGCTCCCCATTGCTACGAGCTTTATGTCGAGCAGCTCGTCTGCGCGAATTCGTCCGACGCTAATCGTCATACCGCCGCCGAGCCCGACATCGCGGCGCGGCTGCGGACGGTCTGGTGCTTCCGTAACCGCAATTACTCGTTCTGGACGTGACGGCAGCGCCACCGCCTCTTCGCAGCCTGTCCAGCCTGTAAGTGTGCGCGCAATTTCGTCGGGTGACGCACTCGAATTGAGACCTATCGACATGCAGACAGTGTGTCCGTATTCGACGCTCACACGATTTGCGTGCGCGGTGACGCGGAAGGTTGCGGGCTGGATGGCGTCACCCCGGACTGCGCCGAGCAGCTTGGCAATCTCGGCCTGAATCTTTGGCTCCTCGTCGGCGATAAACGGGATGACATTACCAAGGATGTCGAGCGAGGCGACTCCGGGATATCCTGCACCGGAAACCGCCTGCATCGTGGCTATGAATATCTTATCGAGGCCGAACTTCTCGTGAATCGGTGCGAGCGCGAGTGCTGCCACGGTTGACGAGCAGTTCGCGTTGGTAATTATCGCGCCGCTCCAGCCGCAGCGTTGCCGCTGCGCAGCTATGACGGAGATGTGCGGTGCGTTGATCTCCGGGATCAGCAGCGGGACATCCGCGACCATGCGGTGATTCTTCGCATTGCTGCAGACCACCCTTCCGGCTCTCGCAAACGCGATCTCGATGTCTCCAGCAACACCCGAATCCAGTGCGGAGAAAACGATACGCGATGACACTGTTTCCGGCGAGCATTCGAGCACACGCATGGACGCTATCTGCGCCGGCATTTCGCCCTCGAGCCAGTGCGTCGCGTCTCTGTAACTCTTCCCTGCCGATCGTTCGGACGCGGCGACTTCGGCGACACGGAACCAGGGGTGTCGATCGAGCAGCCTGATGAATGTCTGGCCTACGGCGCCGGTTGCTCCGAGTACTGCGACGGGAACGCGGCCGCGCGGTATTGCGGCTGAACTCATGTGGCTAGCAATTGCTTCACGAGCGACGCGTAGGTTGTAACACTTGCCCGAAGCTCGTCGATGTCAACGTACTCATCGGGCGTGTGCGCAACATGAATGGAACCAGGCCCGAAAAGCAGCGGCGTGCCCCAGCGTCCGAGAAGCGGAATGTCGGACGTATACGATACCGGCGCTACCTCATATCCCTCCACCACGTGAAATCGCTGCGCAGGAATGGTGGATCCGAATTCGACGTCCGCTCCGGCAGCGTGCGCCCATGCGGCTACCATTTCCTTGATCGGCTCTACATCACTGACGAGCCGAAGCATGATCTCCGATTCCGCACTGCCGGGAATGATATTGGCTTCTGTTCCACCTGAAATGGTTCCGATGTTGACGGTTGTTGCACCGAGCACGGGATCGGACGGGAAATCGACATCGTGCACCGTCGGGAGCAGTCGCAGCAGCGGCTCGATTGCGGACGTGCCGAGCTCGGGATACGCCGAATGTGCTTCGCGACCGTGCGTGCGGACCACGAAGCGGAGCGAGCCCTTGCATCCGCTCGCCAGCTTGCTCTCAGTGGGCTCGCCATTGATAAGGAAGCGGCTGGTGGCAGCCAGGTTATTTGCTGCGCGAGCGCCATCGGATCCCTTCTCCTCTCCCACGACAAACAGCAAGTCAACGCGATCCTCGCCTTGTGTCGAGAGCTGCTCGGCCGCGGCCATCATGGCAGCTGCGATCCCTTTCGCATCGCATGCGCCGCGGCCGTAGAGTCGATTGCCGCTAAGGCGCGGCGGATAAAATGGTGGAACAGTGTCCAGATGTGTGGACAGCGTCACGCCGCCGCCGCGGTGCGACGCCCAGATGTTGCCGCGGCCGGAAGAAACCTCCTGGATCGACACGTTCCACCCGAGATTGACGAGCCAACGGGCAACAAAATCGATCGCCGCTCCCTCATCTCGAGTGAACGATTGAATCGACAGCAGCTCGGCTGCCAGCGCGACGACATCTGTCATGCGCGGAAGTTAACGCGCTAAGGCTTCCGAGCCTATCATTTGCGCGCAGCAGATCCAGCCAAAACGGGCTCCGTCGTGGCTATTCTCCGATGCCGCTATCGCCGCAGCTCCGAGGAACGTTTGACCGCTTCGCCTGCGTCGGTCGTCCGAGCGTGTTCGACGAACATTTGCTGGGCGAGCCGATAGGCGTCGCGCTTGTATGCGTCGTGGTCACGCTGACCAGTCTCACCGATCTCAACCAAATGACGAAGTTTTAGAGCGCGTCCGCCATCGCGAAACATCCTGAAAGCCTCCTCGGCCTTCAGCGACATCTCGATGTCGCTGGTGAGGCGAACAAAGTCTGTCTCACGTGCGACGTCGGCGAGGTTTTTCACAGCGCCTGTCGTGGCAAACTCGACGCGCTTCAGGACGCCAGCGCCGGGTGGGCCCAGTTCGCTCTGGTAGTCTTCAAGCGCGCGCTGATGATCGCGCATGGTGGCGATATAGCGGGTGCAGACATCCCTGTAGCGGGGGTCGTCGGCCTGTGCCTCATGATCCTCGAGCGCTTTGAGAAAGGCATGATGCTGCGCGCCGGCGGCATGGATTTGAGCCTTCAAAAAGTCATTTCCGCGGTCCATCGAGATCTCTCTTCGATTGGTGGTGTAATTGGCACCAACCAGCGCATGGTGCGCGCCACGAAGGCTGTAACGGAAGGAGACCCCGGAATCCGGACTCGTCCGGAAGCATCTATCCACAGCTCGCTATTGCCTTGAAACACGTAAAACCTTAGCTTTGAGGATACCGAAGAATCACCGAAATACGTCACCGTAAGTGCTGTATTCTCAATGACTTGGGATTTGTCGATTGAAATCTGTGAAGGGCCGACCCAAGGCGCAAAAGGGGAAGCAGAAGAGAAGGCCAAGCTCAAAAGCAATGTTACTGTCGGATCCGGCTAGCTACGATCTGGAGCCATTGGATCCGTGGCTCACCTGTGGGCCGGATACGACAGTTACGGAGCTCTGGAAAGTGTGCGAGCGCCGGGCCGACGGGAGGCAGATGCATCTGGTCTATTTCGATAGGTACGGCTGGTACTGCGAGCACGGGCGACACTGCCCCGTGGTGGCGGAAGTGCGGAGGGTTGTTCGGACAATGACCGCAAAGGCGTCTAGGCCAAAAGGGTATGGCAAGGCCCGAGCGAGGAAGCGCAATTGATTGCCAGACTGGACAGATCCAGCACCGAGGACGAAGTGTGGGGGGCCTTGCTGCACCGGTTGCGGCGCAGACAATTTCGTGGCGGCAGGACGGGAAGCCTGTAGCGCGCGGTGGGCGGTACTTTGCCGGTTCGTCTGCCACATAGAGGCGAACATCGTACGAGAGCGATTTATATCGCAGTGCCGGGTGAGTGGGATAGGACGCTCGAGATGCTACCGCAGATCCACGTTAGTGGTGACTCGGATTCCGCGTGTGGGTTCAAGGCTAGTTTCCCAGTGCTCGGAGCGGGACTCGAACCCGCATGGAAATTTCCAAGGGATTTTAAGTCCCTCGCGTCTACCTATTTCGCCATCCGAGCGGTCACACTTTCGTGCGTGGCACTGGTACAATATACCGGCGCAGTAAACCCAGCGCCGTACTCTGCGCTCAGCCGCCCATGACGCCAAAGACAGTTACGGCGTACCAGACCGAATACGCGAGCAGTGCGGAGATCGACGCGTCGCCGCCGTTTCCAATCACCGTGCCGTCCTGATCGACAAATTCTGCAGCAAGACCGTCGTCGAGATCCGCGCGGCGCAGCCACTCGAGTATCTTCGCGGAGTCGGGACCCATGAGCATCGCGCAACGTTCAGCAAGGTTCAGTATATCCGGCGTATCAGTGGCGGGCTCGACGCGACGTACTGTGCGACGGTAAGTGGAATCGTCGCGCGGCAGCATGTGGTAGAGTGGCAACCAGTAGGCGGAACCGACCGGATCGTCCCGCATGGAGGTCCCGCCCTGAAGGTCGATCGCCGTCCAGAGAACCGTGCGCGACGATTCCTTCTCGGTGGCGAAGTGCCGGAGTATCGCCGCGCGCAACACGCCGGCATCCGGCACCGACTGCGCGGTCTTTTCGTCCAGCGTTTGCTTCAGTATCTCGAGCGCATCAGCGACGAGCGCATTGGCGTGCAGGGTGTACGGCAACGTCGCTTCGGCGCCGGACGGCTGTGACTCTGTAGAATAGAGTGGCAACGTGGAATGCTTGGACGTGCTGATGTCCTCGAACGACGCGTAGAGCGCCTCCGCGATTGCCGCATCTTCGACGACCCTGTCGTCTCCAGTTTGCGCAACATAGCGATCGATGGCGATCGGATACGCGGCAATTCCATCGAGGCAGGAGAGTTGATCGAACGGAGTACCGTCCATGTAATTGACTCCGCGGCCGGGCGCATAGCCGTGCAACTCGCAGATACGCATGAGAATATCATGCGCGAGCGACGGTCGTGCGAGCTGAAAGGCGGGCATCACCCACATCAGTGCTTCGAAATCGCGAACAGTGACGCCCTGTGCGCACCACGGAGCGCGCGAACGGACGACGTAGAACCTGGCATCGTCGATCGCGCGGCCGGCGGCGTAGAAATAGCCGAACATCAGGTGCCTGTTGACGAGGCGGTCGGCGGACGCGATTCCCGTTGATTGCTGCATGCTCGAGAGTGCGGCGCGCGTACGTTCCGCGAGGACTTCCCATCCCTTGTCGCGAATCCGCGCAAGCATCGCTGCGGCACCGTCCGCCTCGGGCGCAGCGGCACAGTAAGCCACGAACTCTGATCTTTCACCAGTTTCGATTCGACTGGTGCGTGCGAGATTGAACCTAGCGAGCCCATGGTCTGGAGCTGTGATGGTCGCTGTCATCCCCGCACCGGCAATCGCGAGCGCGGTCGCGGAGTCGGGCCGAGTTCCGGAGAGCGTCACGATGTCATCGGCCAGTGCAACGCGATGTTCGTCGTCGTACGGGCGAGCAGTTCTGACGCGATACTGCCGGGTTCCGAGGGTGCCTTCGACCGTGCACGATACAAGTGCGGGCTCGGTTCCGCGGTTCTCGATGGAAATTACGTAGACGAAACCGGGTAGATCTGTTCCGTCGCCACACGGGGCGAAGATCGTTCCTCGAATGACGAGGTCACCCACCGTAGACGTAAACGTAGGGATCCATTCCAGCACTCTTTGCCAGACCATCCGGGCGGAGCCAAGTTCAATGGGAATCCCGTTCGACGTGAAGGCGAATTTCAGGAACGGAGTCGCGTTGCCATTCTCGAAATCGGGGCCGCCGGCAAATTCGACTGCTCCTCGCTGCGCCGACGAGAGCAGGCCCACGGCGTGGACAGAGCCGTCGGCCGGATGCACGCAAGGGAGTGACAACCAGTGGTTTCCGGTTATCTGCCACGGGATAGTTGGTGGCGTGCGCAGCTCAGACCTCACTTAGCTTTGGTTGACACGGGCGAGACCGGAATGCTAACGTCCGCGCGTCCCGCCTACAACGATTTTCCCAAGAGCACATGCCCCGACGCTGGATCAAGTCAGCAATACTCGCACTCACGGCCTCGCTCTACGCCGGTACTGTTGGCGCTCAGGCGATAATGGGTCTTGGGGAGGACGCGTCGACGACCCCGGCTGGCAGCTTCCGATTCCGGATCCAGTCTGTCTGGTCGTACTTCGACCAGCAGTACGTATCCCCCGCACCTGGGGTCCCGGGGGTGCTTCAGCCACTCGGCGCCCGGTTTTCGCTTGATAGTGTGGGCGCCTCTCAGCTGCCGGTGCTGCGGCCCTTGCAGGACAGCCTCCGCACTCTGACCGGCGTCTCGGGGTTGAATGTGTCCATCGGAAAGACCGTGACACAGATAACGGACCGCATTACCAACATCCCGGTTTCCCTGGAGGCTGGCATTACCCGCTGGCTCTCGATCACGGCGATGGTGCCGATCGTGCAGACGACCACCAACGTCTTCTTCCGCGCGAACCCAAAAGCGAACGAGGCGAACCTTGGGGCGAATCCGGCCGGTACGGATCCCTCGGCACGCGCGACCGACTCGCTGCTGGCCCAACAGTTTGTGAGCGCGGCGCAGGCAATCCAGGCATACTGCTCCGGCTCGGGATCGAGCGATCCGCAATGCACAGGCGCGGCGGCTCTCGTCAGCTCTGCGGCGGGGCTCGGCACTTCCCTATCGAACATCTACGTTTACGGCGTACTCGTTCCGACGCGCGGTAGCAGCGTTCAGGGTGCCGTAGATACGCGGATTGCGACCGTGCGCGGAGCACTGAACGCGTTCGCCGCGAACTCCGCGTCGGGCGTACCGCCCGTCACAGCGACGGGTGTAGTTGGCGCACCAACCCCGCTTGCGACTCCTCTGATGCAGGAATTTCTTAATAATCCGGCCTACGGCGTAGGTCTGGACCCCCTGCAGACGATTTCGCATACGCATATCGGCGACGCCGAGCTGACGGCGAAACTTTTGTTATTCGACTCGTTCAGTCTTCGCAAGCTGTCACGGTTCACACCGCATGGCGTCAACGCTCGCCTTGCGGTCGGTGCCGGTTACCGCTTCCCGACCGGTGCGTTGCCGTCGCCGAATGCACTCACTGATCTTGCGAGCGGCACACACGTGGGTGCTGTCCTCGTGCGCGGGTATCTGGATTTAACGATGGGTGAGCACTTTTGGGTTTCGGGAATCGCGCGTTACGCAAAGGCCACGAGCGACGCGCTCACCTTACGCTATGCGCCAGGAGTCGCGTTTCCGTCGGCGGCAAGTGCCGTCAACGTAAATCGTCAGTTGGGAAATCTCGTGGAGATCGAGGCGATGCCTCGCTGGGTATTCAACGATTACATATCTGTTGGCGGGCAGTATCTCTATCGTCACAAACCGGTCGATACATACTCAGTGAACGGAACGGCCGAGCCCGACATGAGCAACGGAACCGATTTCACGGAGCAGCGCGTTGGCGGCGGTATTGCCTTCTCGAATGCACACGCAGTGAGCGAGGGGAAGTCGAAGATCCCGTTCGACGTCAGCTACTTGCACTCGGAGACCATAAGCGGCAGTGGCGGTGCACTGCCGAAGTTGATCACCGATGCAATTACGATACGGCTGTATTACAGGTTGCGCCGCTAGGGTTCACCAACCATCGAAGCAGCTCGATGCGGAGCATCTCGTAAATCGTCTTTGGAGCCGGCTAGGAAACCGCAGCTTCCAGAAGTTCGCGCGCGTGGGCGCGGCTCGCCTTGCTTTCCGGATCGCCTCCCAGCATTCGAGCGATCTCGGTGATCCTGTCCGCAGCGGACAGCACGGTTATGTCGGCGGTCGTAACGCCGTCGCGGGCGCCCTTGGATACGACAATGTGATGGTGCGCGCGCGCAGCAATCTGCGGAAGATGCGATATCGCGAGTACCTGATGATCCGCGGCCACGCGGCGCATCGTATCTCCAACCTGAAGCCCCACGCGACCGCCGATACCGGCGTCGACTTCGTCGAAGACGAGCGTTGGGATGTGGTCAACGGAGGCGAGCACCGTCTTGAGCGCGAGCATCACTCGCGCCAGTTCTCCACCGGAGGCGACCCGCGCAAGCGGACGTGGTTCGTAACCTTTATTGAGCGTTACGCGAAATTCCACGTCTTCAGCCCCCTGTGCGGATAACTCGTCCCGCGGCACGAGCGCGACCATAAACTTGCCGGAGTCCATTCCGAGCTCCGGAAGTTCCGCGGTAACCGCCTTTCCGATCGCGGAGGCCGCACGCTTTCTGAGAGCGGTGAGGCGTCCCGCTGCGCCGCGCAGACGCGATTCCGCCTCCGTTTCCTGTTTACGCAACTGCGCAACGTCGAACTCCGCCGAATCCACCAGGTCGAGTTCGGACCGTGCCTGCGCACCGGCTGCAATGACATCGGCGAGCGTGCCACCGTACTTCTTGCTGAGGCGGAATATCAAATCCCGACGGGCGCGAACAACAGATAGGCGCTCGGGATCGAGTTCCACTGACAATGCATAATCTGACGCAGTACGTGCCAACTCGTCGAGTGCGTAGAAACCGGTGTCGTAGAGCTCCTGGAGTCGGGACGCATTGGGGTCGATGCGCGCGATTTGCACCAGGGCGCGATGTACAGCGGTCAGGCGCGCGAGCGCGCCGTCCTCGTCATCTCCGAGCGCGGAAGCAACTGAGTGGGCGAGTGTGCGGAGTTCGTCCGCGTTCTCGAGCACGCGCGCGTCGTCCTCGAGCGAGACATCCTCACCTGCGACCAGGTTGGCATCACCGATCTCACGCGCAACATGCCGCAGATAATCGGCGCGCCGCTCAGCGTCGGCCCGTCGGCGCGCGAGTTCATCGATGCGGCGGCGAATGGCAGATAACGCCGAATGTTCAGCCTGAACCTCGGTAACAACGGGACCAGCTTCAGCATACGCGTCGAGAATCTGTCGTTGTGATTCGTCGTCGAGCAGAGTCTGCGCCTCGTGCTGACCATGGAGATTTACGAGCGAGCGTCCGATTTCCGCGAGGACTGACGCGGTGACGGGCGTCCCGTTGGCCCATGCGCGACCGCGTCCAGACGCTGCGACCTCGCGTTTGAGTACTAATGAATCACTGTCGGTGTCGATTCCACGCTCGTCCGCGAGTGCGATCAGGTTGGCGCGGCCTTCGAGATCGAAGACTCCTTCCACCGTTGCTCGTTCGGCGCCGGGCCTCACGAGGTCGGCACTTGCGCGCTCGCCAAGCAGGAGGCCAAGTGCGCCAACAATAATGGACTTACCAGCGCCGGTCTCGCCCGACAGAACGTTCAGACCCCGTTCCAGCGGGAGGACTACCGAATCAATTATCGCGAAGTTCCGTATTCGGAGTTCGGTCAGCACTGTTTAGTTTCATCGCGTGTTGGGAGTCCACCCCAACCCAGCTTGACGCGAAGTCTGTCGAAGAAGCTGTTGCCGGGGAAGCGAACTATACGCACGGCGCGCGGCGCGCGATGTACCGTTAGTATGTCACCCGAAGCCAATTCAGTCCCGGACTGTCCATCAACCGTTACCAGCACCTCTTCCGGCCCTGCGAGCGTTTCGAGCGTGACCGTCACGTGAGGCGGCAACACGATGGGGCGGAGCGCCAGCGCGTGGGCCGAGATCGGCGTCACGATAATCGAGTCGAGCGACGGCGTAACGAGCGGACCGCCGGCTGAAAGGCTGTACGCGGTTGATCCCGTAGGTGATGCGACTACGATGCCGTCGCAGTTATATGCGCCGAGCACTTCTCCGTCCACGGTGACGCGTACCGTCAGCATACGAGCGAAGCCGCCCTTGTGCATCACGATGTCGTTTAGTGCCTGCCACGCTTGAGCGCTGGTGCCGTCTGCGCGGGTGGCTTCGGCCCGTAGCGCCATGCGCTCGTCCACGTCGTATTCACCCGCCGCAACGGCTGCGAGCGCTGGTTTGAGATCGGACGCACTGCAACTGGTAAGGAACCCAAGCCTTCCCAAATTGACGCCAAGAATTGGAACAGCGGCGCCATCGAGAAAGCGGGCGGTGCGAAGTAACGTGCCGTCACCGCCGAGGGATAGAGCGACGTGAATTTGCGATGGTGATGTGAGACTGAGCCTTGTCGGATCGTCGAGCAGACCAGGCTCGAAATACAGAGTCGCATCGAGCGCGGCGGCTTCGCTGTCGAGCTCCGCCATGATGGATGCTAGCGCGGGGTACCCTCGGTGGCCGATGACCCCGATGCTGATCAACCGGCCACCGCTTCGGTGGCACTGTCATGGAGCGCGCGCACGCGATCGGCGATACCAGCGGCATCGAGACCCGTGAGCTTGAGCTGCCGCGTGCGCGACGCCTGCTCGACGAATTTGTCGGGCACGCCGTGTGCCGATACGCGGACCGTCGCGTCCAGCCGGCCAATGACCGAGGTCATGTATGCACCGAACCCGTTGACCACCGTGCCTTCCTCCACAACCAGCATCTGATGATGATTTGCAAGCAGCGCGTTGAGCGTCACTTCGTCGTGCGGTTTGAGGAATCTACAGTTGACGACCGTGACCGAAATGCCATCGGCGGCGAGCAGCTCGGCTGCCGCGAGCGATTGGCCGACCATCGTCCCTACGGCAAGTATCGCGAATTCGGAGCCGCGGCGCACGACTTCCCATGTGCCCAAGCGCACGGGTTCGATCTCGTTGATCGGAGGTACGAGGTCGGGCGCTGCATCACGCGGGTATCGGATGGAGAACGGTCCCGTCGTGTGGGACATGCATGTGCGAAGAAGCCCGAGCAGCTCCGTTCCATCCTTGGGTGCGGTCACTGTCATCCCAGGTACCGCCAGCATATAGGCGATATCGTACATGCCCATGTGCGTCGGACCATCCTCTCCAACGAGTCCGGCGCGATCCATCGCAAAGATCACCGGCAGATGCTGAATTGCTACGTCGTGAATGACGTTGTCGTACGCGCGTTGCAGGAACGTCGAATAGATCGCGCATACCGGTTTTATCCCGCGCGTCGCGAGTCCGGCCGCGAAAGTGACTGCGTGACCTTCGGCGATTCCGACGTCGAAGAATCTGTCCGGGAAAGCCTTTGCCATCACGCCGGTACCTGTACCACTCGGCATGGCTGCCGTTATTGCGACCAGCTTCGGCTCGATTGCAGCCAACTCTGCCAGTCCCTTCCCGAATACGGCAGTGTAACTGGGATTCGCAGATGATGCGTTGACCAGTTTGCCAGTCGCGGGGTCGTGTCCAGCGGGGAGCGCGTGCCACTTTTCTACATTCTCGCCTGCCGGAAATCCCTTTCCCTTTTTCGTTATGACATGTACGAGGCGGGGGCCGTCCATCGCGCGAACCGCCGCAAACGTATCGATCATGAGATCGATGTCGTGGCCGTCGATCGGGCCGAAGTAGCGAAAGCCGAGTTCCTCGAATAGAACGCCTGGAGTAAGGAAGGATTTCATGCTTTCCTCCCATTTTCTCACCAGATTGCTCATTCCCTGAAGTGGCCCGGGCATGCTGTCGACGACGGTTCCAATTGCGGAGCGCAAGCGATTGTAGATCGGATTACGCTGGACAGAATTGAGATACTTGGCCATCGCGCCGACGTTCGGTGCGATCGACATTGCGTTGTCGTTGAGAACAACTACAAAATCACGCCCCGACGCGCCGGCATTGTTCAGGCCCTCGTACGAGAGGCCGGAAGTGAGCGCTCCGTCCCCAAGCACGGAAACGACCTTGAAGGATTCGTGATTGATGTCGCGGCCGACGGCTATGCCGAAGCCTGCGGAGATGGCAGTAGCCGCGTGACCGGCACCGAATGAGTCATACTGGCTCTCGGTGCGCTTGAGAAAGCCGGATATTCCATCTTCGAGGCGAAGCGTGCCGAATTTGCCGGCGCGCCCTGTGAGCAGCTTGTGGGGATAGCCCTGATGACCAACATCCCAGAGGATCTGATCAGTCGGGGTGTCGAACGCGGTATGCAATGCAATGGCGAGCTCTACAACTCCAAGCCCGGCTCCTATATGCCCACCGGTGCGAGAGCAGGAGTCGATGAGAAACGCGCGCATCTCATCGGCGAGTGTACGTAACTCGTCGTGAGAGAGCCGCTTGAGATCCGAAGTGGAAGTAATGCGTTCGAGTATCGCCATCGTGTCCATCAGTGCGTACGAGTGATCACCAGATCAGCCAGGTGTCGCAGCTCCCGACTGAGAAGGTGGTGTTGGTGCAGTGTACTGCAACCGTGTTTTGCCAGATCCATCGCCCGCTGCATGGCGCCGTCGACGCCCAGAAGCGCGGGGTATGTGCTCTTGCCGAGCTCCGCGTCATGGCCCGCGGTCTTGCCAAGTGCCGACGACGACGATGTCACATCAAGCACGTCATCGACAATCTGAAATGCGAGTCCGAGGTCAGCGCCAAAACTCGCGAGCGCGTCCACAGAAGACTGCGTAGCACCAGCAGCAATTGCTCCCACCGCGGCCGACGCCGAGATGAGCGCGCCAGTTTTCGCACGGTGGATGCGCTCCAGTTTTTCAAGCGAATCGGCCGGTACGTTCTCGGCGATGAGGTCCTGCAGCTGGCCACCGATCATTCCGCTTGCTCCAGCTGCGCGCATGAGCACGGCAACAATCGGCGCGGCACGATCCCGACCGCCGTGCATTCCCAACACTGCCGTCGCCGCGGCCCGCGCCGCGAGTGCGATCATCCCGACCCCAGCGATGACCGTCGGCGTCACCCCCGACACTTTGTGAGTTGATGGCCGCCCTCGACGCATGTCGTCATTATCCATGCAGGGGAGGTCGTCGTGTGCCAGAGAATAGGCATGCAGCATCTCCACTGCAGCTGCCAGGCCCGAGACGTCACCGCCCCCTCCGGCTGCCCGGTAGGAGGCGCACACGAGAATCCCGCGAAGCCGCTTGCCGGGGCTTCGCAGAGAGTAACGAATTGCGCCGTCGACCACGGACGGCATTGGTGGCAACGAGTCACAGATCGCGCTGATCGCCGCGTCGATATCGCTGCGGTCGGCGGCTATGTCCACGGCAAAATCCGTCGGAGGGTCCGTCATTCCAACTCGCTCAGCCATCGATCGGGCGTGTTTCGAAGACGCCATCGGATTGCTCGATCAGCAACTGTACTCGGCCTTCGGCCGTGGTCAGTTCATGAGACGCGAGACGAAGTATCTCGATTCCTTCCTCGAATAGCTTCAGGGCATCGTCAAGCGGGAGCCCGTCGCTCTCAAGACCGTCGACGATCTCCCGCAGCCTCTCGACTCGTTTCTCGTAGCTCATCTATCCTCGGTGCGCCGCGCAAGAATATCGCCATCGCGTAGTGTCAGGGTGAATAACTCGCCCACTCCGAAGTCTTCTACACTTGAAAGGGTGCTCCGGTCAGCCGCAGAGCGCGCCACCGCATAGCCACGAGCGAGGACTGCGAGGGGGCTCAAGGCGTGGAGCTTCCCTGCCGTGAGGCTGATGTCTGACCGCCTGCGTTCAGCGTCCAGGGAGGCAGCTCGACTCAGTGCCGAAGCGGTTGACTCCAGATCGAAGCGAGCAGTCGCCACACGGCTCTGGAGGCCGGCCCGCAACGAGTCGCCGACGTCCCGCAGATTCCCGAGAAGATCGTCTCGCAATGGCACGGCGGCCTCCGCAGCCGCCGACGGCGTCGCTGCGCGATGATCGGCGACCAGATCGGCGATTGTGAAGTCGACCTCGTGCCCGACGCCCGATATCACGGGCACCGAAGCATCACAGATTGCTCGCGCGACAGCTTCATCGTTGAACGCCCAGAGATCCTCACGCCCACCGCCGCCGCGACCCACAATCAGCACATCGATCTCGCCAAACCTGCAGATGCGTTGAATTGCCGCGACGATCTCCGCGGGCGCATTCACTCCCTGCACTGTCGCAGCGCTGACGACAATGCTCACGTGGGGGGCGCGGCGGCGTACCACTGAGATGACATCGCGCAGAGCGGCGCCATCAGGGCTCGTTACCAGCCCCACACGCGTGGGTGCCGATGGCAGTGCGCGCTTGCGGCCGGGTGCGAGCAAACCGTCGCGTTCCAGCTTGACGCGTGTCTCTTCCATCGCCTTGCGCCACAAGCCGTCACCAACCGCGTCGAGCGCGGTGACATTGAGGTGCATCTCACCGCGGGCTGCGTACACCGTGAGCTGGCCGAACGCGGCTACTTCCATGCCTTCATCCGGCGCCGTCGGAACTCCGCGCTGGCTGCGCGACCAGACGACGCAACGCACCTGCGCAGTCGCGTCACGGAGGCAGAAGTACCAGTGGCCGTTTCTGTGTCGCTTGAAATCACTTACCTCGCCGCGTACCCAGAGCGGCGAAAGCGACCCCTCGATGACGGCTCGCGCTGTCTCCGTAAGCGATGCAATCTTGATCGCCGTCTCGGGCGAGGACCCTGGCACCACGGGCGCAGCGAACGCCGACCCCGAAGCGGCAAACAGGTCCACTTCCACTGCACTTCGCGCAGAGCGCGGCACGAAAGACCGTCTCAACGTGACAAGCTCACGCCGCCGCCAGACGCTGAGCGGCGCGAACGGTGTTGCGCAACAGCATCGCGATAGTCATCGGCCCAACTCCGCCCGGTACAGGGGTAATCAACCCGGCCACTTCGCGAACGGCTTCGAAATCGACATCGCCCACCAGCCGAGTACCGCTCTTGCGCGATGCGTCGGGAATCCGCGTGATCCCGACGTCGAGCACGGTAGCACCCGGTTTCACCATGTCGGCACGGATGAGATTCGGCGTGCCGACAGCGGTAATGAGAATATCAGCCCGACGCGTATGAGCGGCCAGGTCGCAAGTGAAGCGATGACAGATCGTGACGGTGCAGTTGGCTGTTGCCGCATCCTGAACCATGAGCGCTGCCATCGGCTTGCCCACGATGTTGCTGCGCCCAACCACAACGCAGTCACGGCCACGTGTCGTCACATTCGACATGCGCAGCAGTTCCTGGATTCCTGCAGGTGTACACGGAACGAATCCGTCCCGCTCACCGGCCAGCAACTTGCCGACGTTGACGGGATGGAAACCATCCACATCCTTTGACGGATCGATACGTCGGATGACTGCGCTTCCATTTATCTGCGACGGGAATGGAGACTGCACCAGAATTCCGTGCACATCGCGATCGGCATTGAGCGAATCAAGCAGCTCCATGAGATCGTGCTGCGAAGTACTCGCCGGTAGTCTTACGGTTTGCTCCGCCATTCCGACCTCTACGCACGCGCGACCCTTGCCAGCTACATACACCGCGCTCGCCGGATCGTCACCGATGAGTACGACTGAGAGCTTCGGAACAACTCCACGCTGCTTCAGTACCGAGACTTCCTCGGCGATCTCTGCGCGAATCGTCGCAGCGACTGCCTTTCCGTCGATCAACTCAGCGGGCAATTCCGACCGCCCGTGTCTCGCGAATCAACACCACTTTGATCTGCCCCGGATACTGCAACTCGCGCTCGATCCTAAGCGCGATCTCTTCTGCAAGCGTCTCCATGCGTGGATCGTCGACAGTTTCGGGAGTCACGATGACGCGCACCTCACGGCCAGCCTGAATCGCGAATACCTTCTCAACTCCGCGGTAATCCGACGCGATTTTCTCGATCCCCTCGAGCCGCTTGACGTATGTCTCAAACGATTCACGTCTGGCGCCGGGCCGAGCGCCGCTTATTGCGTCAGCCGCCTGAACCAGCACCGAGATCTCGCTCTCGTGCGGGACATCGTCGTGATGCGCCGCTATTGCATTCACGATGAGCGGGTGCTCACCGTACTTGGTCGCCATCTCGACACCCAACTGAACGTGGGTGCCTTCGTGTTCGTGGGTGAGGACCTTGCCGACATCATGCAGCAGCGCGGCGCGGCGCGCCATCGGAACATCCAGGCCGAGCTCGGCTGCCATTATCCCAGCAAGCCACGCGACTTCTTTGGAATGGTTGAGGATGTTCTGACCGTAGCTCGTACGCCACTTCATTCGTCCCACGAGCTTGAGCAATTCGGGGTGAAGGCCGTGGACTCCGCTCTCGTACGCCGCGCGCTCACCGGTCTCCAGAATGGCCTTGTCGACTTCCTCACGTGCCTTGGTGACGACTTCCTCGATCCGCCCAGGGTGAATCCGCCCGTCAGCGACAAGCTTCTCAAGTGCCATTCGCGCCACTTCACGCCGCACAGGCTCGAAGCAACTCACGACCACCGTGTCCGGTGTATCGTCGATGATAACATCCACGCCGGTGGCGAGCTCGAAGGCACGGATATTCCTGCCTTCACGACCGATGATGCGACCCTTCATCTCGTCGTTTGGAAGCGCGACCGTGGATACAGTCGTTTCCACCGTTTGCTCGGCGGCAATGCGCTGAATCGCGAGGGCGATGATCTTCTTCGCTTCGCGCTCCGCGTTGCGGCGTGATTCCTCGCGGATAACGCGCAACCGGTTTGCCGCGTCAGCGTGGGCCTCCTCTTCGAGCCTCTTGATGAGCTCGCTCTTCGCGTCGGCAGCCGACATTCCGGCGAGCGACTCGAGATGCCGACGCTCATCGGCGATCAGCCGGTCGAGCTCGCCCTGGCGCTCGCCAATGCTTCCCTCGCGAGTTGTCACTTCTGCGGATGCACGTTTGACGTCGCGCTCGCGCTGCTCGAGTGTATCGGCCTTGCGTTCGAGGACTGCGGTCCGCTCCTGCAGCCGACGCTCATCGCCTTCGACATCGTCGCGGCGTTTGCGAGCCTCCGCCTCCCATGCTTCCCGGAGATGGATCAGCTCTTCCTTCCCCTCCAGTATAGCGGTCTTGCGGAGCGATTGCGCGTCGCGTTCTGCGTCCGCAACGATGCGTTTCGCAGTCTGTTCGGCAGACGCACCGGCTGCCTTCTGCCGTTCCGCCTCGCGTTCAGTTCCAGTCTTGCGTCCAACTATGAAAAAAAGGCCGCAGCCGGCGACCAGCACAAGAATCGCGCCCGCGGCCCATATAGCCGTGAAGTCCATCCTCGGAAGCTAATCGTAACGCTTGGCAGGTGGCAGCCACGGCCGGATCTCCTGGCTCAGGGCTGTCATCTGGGCGGCTAGCGCCTCGACCTCACTTCTTGCCTGAGCAAGCTCTCCGGCCATCCTGAGGCAAGCCAGGATCGCAGCCTTATGGGTCTCCACGACCAGTCCCGACGCCATGATTTCGCGTATGGAGTGGTCGACCTGCTTCGCGATGGTCTGCGTTTCTTCGGCGGATGTCGCCGACCTTAGCGTATAGTCGTCACCAAGAATCGTGACTCGAACGCTCGTTTTAGCTCTGGTCATCCTGCGCTATCTCTTTGCTGTTTGAGGAACCGGACCCGAGCGAGCATCGTTTCGGTCCGGCTGCGCGCCGCCGTTAGCCGCTTGTTGAGATCGGCGTTTTCGCGCTCAAGTTCGAGCACGCGTTTTGGCGACGTTCCAGCGGCGCGGGCAGCGTCGCTCTCCATGGTTCTGAGCGATGCCTCGGCGCTGAGCGCACGTTTTCGGTAGCTCGCCAGCTCCTCGCCCAGGTGTCGGACGAGCCGACTTAGCTGGGCGAACTGTGGATTTTCAGGAAGTACGTGGTCTGACACCGAGCTCCTCTTCAAGTGCGCGCAGGATTCGCGCGCGTCGACCTTCAATTTCCTTGTCGCGTAGGGTGCGCTCCGGATGT
>JBDTAB010000005.1:0-12144 GCA_039924865.1 Gemmatimonadaceae bacterium
AACGGATCACGTTCCGACGGCACGGCATTCAGCGGAACATTCACCGTCGGTGGTTCATCCACAGTCGCCGACTTTGTCACACAAATGCAGTCCTCCATCGGTGGATCTGAAACTGTTGCGATGACGAGCGGGAAGATCTCGGTTACGTCCGCAAGGGCTGGCGCTTCATCGCTCAGTGTCAGTCTCACCGCGAACAATGAAGGTGGCGGATCGCTCGACTTTGGCGGAGTAAACGTCGTAGCTGCTGGTCGCGGAGCTCTGTCGCTGACAGCAACCGCGGTTGGCAATCAGGTTCAGATTCAGGGCAACGCATACGGCGCTTCTTCCGGATTCTCGGTCGCCTACTCCGGTACGGGCGATCCCGCAACTCAGCTGGGCATCACTGCCGGGAACAGGGTCGGCACCGACGTACAGGGTACGATCGGTGGCTACACTGCGACTGGCTCGGGGCGCCAACTCGTCGGCGCTGCCGGCACGCCGGTTGAAGGAATGGGCATCGCGTATCTCGGTACTTCGTCCGGCGCCGTTGGCAGCCTATCGCTCACACAGGGCTTCGGATCTGTCGTCGATCGCTTGCTCAAGGCGTGGACGGACACAGGCGGTTCGATCGATGCCCAGACCCAACAGATCAGCGACACTATTGGACTGCAGCAGAAGCGGCTCGCCGATTTTACCGCTCGTATCGCGCTGCAGAGAGCTGCTCTCCTAAAAGAATACTCCAATATGGACAGCATCGTCTCGCAGATTCGCGCGCAAGGCAATTCGTTCCTGGCGGCGTTTTCCAATACCGGTAGCTCAAGCAGTGGAACCAGCACTAATCCTGGTAGGGGTACGGGAGCGTGAGTAAATCCCTGACGGCCGACGTGCCGCAGCCGGCGCACGCGAAGGCGATCAAGGCGCTGGATGAGTTCGATTCGCTTGTGTCGCAATACGAGATGTTGCTGGATACGCAGCAGGTGATGGTGCGCACGGCCAACTTCTCTGCATTATTCGAGATGGCGTCGCGTGGCGATAAGCTTGCGCGCGACGCGGTGCTATGTGGTCAGCGCTTCTCTCCGCTTGTGGACGCCATTGCGTCAGGGCAGTTTACCGGGCCGCGCGCTACAGAAATCAAGAAACGTAGTTTCAGTTCGCAATCCAACGCTGAAACGCTGACGGGTGCATCAGCCCAGCTTGCAGCACGTTGCATTTCTGCGCGCGATATCATGGGAAGGGAAATCCGCCAGACGCACGCATCCGCGGCGCCAGCCACAGGTCCGTCGGCGTATTGGCCAGCCTCCGCGCCGTTTCTAGACCGTCGCGGCTAACCACTTTCTCTTTCTGCAAACAGCGTCTCAGCTGGCATATCGGCCCACTGAGGCCTCCTTCGCGACTGAAATTCAGTGGCTTCGCCCGAACGCCACGCTCTGCCTCCGTTCGCGTTCAAGTTTTGTTCCTTTTCGCCCGACACTGGCCAGCATGGGATATAGTGCTTATACCTCCAAGTACCTTGAGAACGACGTAGTAAGCCGGTCGAAGGAATGGCTGGTGCCGCTGCTGTACGAGCACTTGCTGGCGCAGCTTCGCCGCGCGCAGGTTCAGATTCAGCAACGCGACTTTGAGGGCAAGGCTGCCAGTCTTGAGAAGGCGTCCGCGATCGTAATCGAGCTGATGGGTGCGCTAGATCGTGAGAAGGGCGGCGAGCTGGCTCAGCGTCTTGCAGCACTCTACGCCTATTTTGGAACCGAAATCCTGGCCATCGGCCGCACTTTGGATATTGGGCGCCTCACCAAGGTCATGGAGATGGCTTCCAGCCTTCACGAATCCTGGGTAATCGCTGCGCGCACTCAGTGGCCGGCAGGGAGCACCGCTCAGCCCGGTGACGCATCATTCGGTGCCAAGAGCGGTTAATGGCGACCACCTACCCCTCGATTCTCGAGGAAAATATCGAGCGCGTCGTTGAGTCCGTGGTTCGCAACGTCGGCGCCGGCCGAGGGGCTGTCCCCGACGATGATGCCATGAGCAGCGAACCAGTCACCGCAGAAGTTGCATCAGAGGACGAAGCCCGCGAGACGCTGGCCGACCTCTGCGGCCACGTGGCATACGCTCTGAAGACCCTCGAAACCGGACCCCAGGCACTCGCGAGCTATCGCGCTCCGGAGCCGCCGGCCACGGCGCCGACGCTGAATCTGGTCAGATAAGCGTGGAACGACCAGGCGGCGATAAAGTAACGCTCCCTGAAACCCGATAATTGAAGGCAAGGAGGAAGGACATGCACATAAACAAAATTACACCAGCCGCCACCGCAGACTCGCTTCAACGCGCGCAGCAGATCTCTTCACCACAGGCGCCGGTAGATCCCGTCGCACCAGCTCGCGGTGCAGATGCGGTCCAGCTATCCGATGCCGGCCTCGCAATGGCTAGCAAGGAGACGCACCGAGGCACCGTGACGCCGCTCGATCCGCAGCGCGCTGACAGCATTCGCTCAAGCATTCTTTCGGGTGCATACAATTCACTCGAAATGGCTGATCAGGTTGCGCGCGCTGTGATTCGCAGCGGCGATCTGTAAAAGCGCACCGACGCCTTTCTGGAGCCAAGCACATGCGCTTCCTCGTTGTTGATGATTCGGCCACAATGCGCCGGATCGTGGTGAACTCGCTCCAGCGTGTCGGCTTCAGCGACGTCGTCGAGGCGAACGACGGCGCCGAAGCTTTGGAGAAGCTCGGTTCGGTGGACTTCGTCATCACCGATTGGAACATGCCGAAGGTGAGTGGAGCTGAGCTCACGCGAGCGATCCGTTCGAATGAGGAGACGAAAGCAATGCCCCTCATCATGGTTACCGCGCGCAGCGTTCGTGACGACATTCTCACGGCCATGGAAGCGGGAGTCGACAGTTACGTTGTCAAGCCGTTTACACCGCAGGTACTTCGCGAGAAGATAGACGCAGTACTCGCGACACGTGCAGCTTGAATCTACGATGACCAAATCCCGCATCGCGGACGTCTTGTATGACTCCGAGACGATGCTCCGCCTGGTTGACAGCGAACTCGAAGAGCTGAGAGATGACGCCTACGGCGCCGAGTTTGCCGGCAACCAGGTAGGCGTACTTCTCGCGGTCATGCAACGCGCCTCGAGCGAGATTGCACAGGTCCTCTGCACCCTGCACACGAGTCGGGAGGCACTGGAAGGCGTCACGCTGCAGGAGATTCATGACAGCGCGACGAAGCTTCGTGACGTAGCGTCAGCTACCGAGCTTGCGGCGACACGGATGATGGATGGCCTGGAGCGCGCACACGCCCTTGTCGATCGTCTGGACGACATTGCTTCAATTGCGTGTGATGACGATTCCGCTGCCGAAGCTACGAGTGTCCGCGAGAAATTACATGATGAGTTGTTCGCCGTGATGGGTTCGCTGCAGTTCCAGGACATCACCTCGCAGCAGCTTGGGCATGTTGCACAGATGCTGGGCGATATTGAGCGGCGACTGCACGCGACATCCTCTCTACTCTCAGGCGGCTGTGGGGAAGCGACCTGCATTTCGGCCGAGCAGTTCCCAACGTTCAGCGAATCGGCGTCCACCAAGAATTCGTTCGAGCGGCAGACAGCTGCGGACGTGATCTTCTGGGGCGGCCAGTCCAGCAGGATCACGCAGTAGCCCGGCGAACTTAGCCGCTGTGCATTCTTCTGTTCTGGTTCTGGGCCTCGGGATTACGATCGAGGCCATTCTTGTTGCCATGCTCGCGCGTCGGCTGCGGACCCTCAAGCTGGTAAGCGCGGCTGCGGCAGTGACAACTCGGCTCGACGCCGGACAGGCTCACGAGAGCATTCGCGGAGCGCTCACGGAGCGCGAAACTCTAATGCGTGAGATGCAGCAGATACTTGCTGGCCTCGACCAGAAAGTGTGCGATCGAACTGTAGAGCTTGCCGACGCAATGGAGAAAGCTGAACAGGCGAACGAGGCGAAAAGCGAGTTTCTCGCGCGCATGTCACACGAGATTCGGACCCCGATGAACGGTATGCTGGGAATGACGGGCCTACTCCTCGACACGGGTCTGGATCAGGAACAGCGCGAGTACGTGGACACCGTTCGATCATCGGGTGAGTCGCTCCTCACGATCATCAACGACATACTGGATTTTTCGAAGATCGAGGCCGGGCGCCTCGAGACTGAAATCATTGATTGCAACGTTCGCACGACGATCGAGGAAGTGGTCGAGCTGCTCGCCGAGAAAGCAATGACGAAGAAACTGGAGCTTGGCTTTTACGTCGACGCTCACGTTCCGGTGATCGTTCGGACAGATCAGGGTCGCGTACGTCAGATCTTGCTTAACCTGGTGGGAAACGCACTGAAATTCACAGCTCAGGGTCGCGTTTTCATCCACGTTGGCATCGCATCCGAATCGGACACCGGCGTTGAACTTTGCTTCGAGGTGAATGACACGGGTATCGGGCTCACCGCTGAAGCGCGATCGCGCTTATTCCAGCCATTTCAACAGGCGGACAGCTCCACCACCCGAAAATACGGCGGTACCGGCCTCGGTCTCGCCATCTCGAAGCAACTTGTCGGCTTGCTGGGCGGCGCACTCAGCGTCATGAGCGTGCCTGGTGAAGGCAGCGTATTCCGCTTTACTATCGCCGCACAGCGTGGTCCGCGCCTCACGATGGCGCCGAACGCGGCGACGATCACGGGTTCGCGTGTGCTGGTGCTGGTTGGCAGCAAGCTGAGCCGCATTATTCTCAGGCGCTACGTGTCGGATTGGGGGGCGCGCGCTGACGGCGCACGTACGCCAGCGGAAGCTCGCACATTGCTGGAGCGCCAGGTGTCTGCGGGTGGTCACTACGACATCGTGGTCGCGGACCTCGCGACACTCGGCAGCGACCCGCTGGGCAAGATCCGCGAGTTGCGACGCGAGTTCGGCAACTCGGTAAACTGTGTCGTGGGATTGGTAGATCCGCGTCGGAGACCGAATCCCGAGACGGCGTACGAAGCGGGCATCGATGCAACATTTGTCCTTCCAATTCGACCGACACGGCTCCTTGGCGTTCTGAGCTCGGCACTGCGTCCGGATCTCACGCCGAGCACCCGACGAGTTGCACCCAAGGTCAGCGTCGGCAAAGGTGAGAAAGCCCGTGCGCGCGTGCTGGTCGCGGAGGACAACCCGGTCAACCAGCGTGTCGCAGCACACATGCTCAAGAAACTCGGCTATCGATGTGACATCGCGTCCAATGGGAAGGAGGCTGTCGAGATGCTCGCGCAGCTTCCTTACGACCTGGTTCTGATGGATTGCCAGATGCCGGAGATGGATGGCTACACAGCTACACGAACGATCCGGGCGAAGGAAGTAGACGGCGGCCGGCATACTCCGATCATTGCGATGACGGCGAACGCCATGCGCGAAGATCGTGCGCGTTGCCTTGACGCCGGAATGGATGGGTTCATCCCAAAGCCGATTGCGCTCGAGGAACTCGATACGGCGATGGAATGCTGGATTCCTAGTGGCAGCAAGCCCGGATTTGCTGCCGCTGAGGCCGCAGGCTCAGGCACGCCGGGCGCACTGAACGCCAACGACTATGTATTCAGAGCGCCAGGCAAAAAGACCGCTCCGCGAAGGTCCGGCTCGCGCGCGCCAGGGCAGTCGGGGGCAACCTCGTTCGCCGTAGATCCGGCGTTGGTGGCCGCGCTCGCGGCACAGTTCGAGACGCAGCCGTCAGAGCACGGCGAGATGTCTCACGCAAATCCGTTAGCGGGGCGCGAAGCGGACTCGGTCGATCTCTCCGTGCTGGACAGCCTGGCCGAGATGGATGAAGGTGGGGACGACTTCGTCGGTCGGTTGATCGCGACGTTTGTGTCAGACACTACGTCCAGATTGGTGTCGCTCCATGTGGCGCTTGAGGCTGGCGACATGCCGTCGATCGAACGGACTGGTCACGCGTTGAAGGGTAGTAGCGGCAACATGGGCGCGACGGGGATGGCTGCGCTGGGAGCAGGTCTTCAGGGTGCTGGCCAGAAACACGATCTGGATGGCGCGCGCGTCCTGATCGACAACATGGAGGCGGAGTTTGTGCATGTCCGCACAGTGCTCGAGGCCGCATTTCCCGGGCAAGTAGTGACGGCCTGAGATCAGAATTGGGCGATCCTGGCCCAACGTAAGATGCCTGTCGCAGGTCTACAGTCCCGCCCGCTCTTGTCGATAATTCCTATATGATCCAGATCATTGAAGACGACCTCGTCACCTGCCACATCATCTCCGCGCTGCTGAAGCGGATGCGTTATGCGTACTGCGAAGCACATACCGGCGCCGAGGCTCTTCAGCAGCTCCGAACGCAGCCGATCGACATGGTCATTGCGGACATGATGCTGCCCGATATGAACGGGCTGGATCTACTGAAAGAGAAGTACAGCATGCCGCACCTGCGGGATATCCCGGTGCTGTGTTGCACGGCGCAAGCGGATATCGAGACCGTCGAAACTGCACTGGGATGGGGCGCGATTGATTTCGTGAAGAAACCAATCGCCATTCAGCCATTCGCGGGTCGGATCAATCGGGCCATGGAGCGCTCTCCTGTTCGGTGGGAGTCTTGGCGCGAAATGAGCAAGCGGCTTCGGTTCTACAGCCGCACGATCCAGCCGATGCTTGCGATCGCGCACCAGGTACTGCACGAACTGGATGACGCTCTGGCGCAGGCACAGGTTGGAACCCCGAGTCTGGCGAACCTCAATTCAGTCGTTACGCGTGCGCGCGGTGCCGCGCTCAATGTTGGCGCGGTGCGCACGGTACAGCAGATCGACAAACTCTGGAAGGGCGAAGGTGCTACGGAAGATATCGAATATCTCCGCGCCGCAATGGTAATCGAGCTGGCCGCATTCGAGGAGGCAATAAAGAGTCGCGCTGGAGCCGCTCCGGGCGATGCCGCAGCGAATCACGCAGCCATGCAGCAGGCGTCGGCGAGCGGTTTCTAGTTCGTTCGCCGTGTGACAGCGATGCGCGAGCTGCCGCGGTCGGCGCGCAATGGTGCAGACAGTATGAATGAGAGGGGCGTGTTCGCGATTATATTGCGATATGCCCCTTGTTGCATTTTCTGCGCTTCCGGACGACGCACGTCTTTGGGTGTTTGGAAGCGAAGCCCAGCTCTCAGCGGAGTCGGAGTCCACGCTGCTAGCGGCGGTTGACGAATATCTTGACGGCTGGCGGGCGCACGGCTCTCCGCTCACCGTCGCGCGAGACTGGCGCGACGCGCGCTTTCTCGCGATCGCTGTGGACCAACGTGATGAGGCCGCCTCGGGTTGCTCGCTCGACGCGCTGTTTCGGATACTGCATGGTCTGGAGAAGGAACTCGGTAGCTCGCTTCTTGGAAACGCGCGAGTTTACTACCGCGCCGCCGGCGGAGCAATTCGCGTCACGGACCGTGTGGGCTTCGCCGAACTTTCGCAACAGGGGACCGTCGACGCAGCGACCAGAGTGTTTGATCTGAGCGTGCAGACCGTCGGGGATTGGCAGCAACGATTCGAGTTGCCTGCGGCGAGTGCCTGGCACGGCGGCCTCTTGATGTCAACCGTCTAGAGCGACCGACGGCCGACGGCGCAGGCGAGGCGGCTGCGGGTCACCGAGGCGAAGCGTAGGAGCGTCCGGCAACAGCGGTATCCTGCGGGTGTGAGTGCGACTGATTTCGCCCTGCTCCGCGGCTGGTATATTGAACCCGGACCGCATGGACTCCTATACGTTCACACTTGTTCTGGGTGGGGCTGGCCTCGTCACGATGGCTGCGACGGGTATGGCGCACTCGGGCACGCACTCGGGCACGCACTCGGGCACGCACTCGGGCGGCCATGAGCCCTCGGGTGGCCATGCTAGCGCCAGCCGCGCCAGCCGCGCCAGCCACGAGGGCCAGGCCAGCCACGAGGGCCAGGCCAGCCACGAGGGCCGGGCCAGCTACGAGGGCCACGAGCGCGCGCTTGATTCGCATGCTGTGCATTCCAGTGCGCACCCATCCGGCGGCCTCAAATCAACGCTATTATCCCTTGCATCGCCGCGGACACTTTTCAGTCTGCTGGTCGGCTTTGGGCTGACTGGAGTCGTGCTTCGGCCGTTCATCAGCGGCATTCTGCTTTTCGGGGTTGCTGTGGTCGGCGCTGCTGCCTTCGAGCGTGGCTTTGTGCGACCCTTATGGCAATTTCTATTTCGGTTTGCTTCCAATCCTGCGGTTACGCTTGAGGGCAGCCTCATGAGCGAGGCGCGGGCGACGAGCGGTTTTGATGACAACGGGCAGGGCGTGATCGCCATTGAACTCGACGGGCAGATCGTCCAGTGCCTGGGCACGCTGCAAGCTGATGATCGTGCGCTGGGGATCCGGGTACACGCCGGCGACGTGGTAAGAGTTGAAGATGTGGATCCGGCGAGAAATCGCTGTACAGTTTCGTTTGTCGGCCGCGGCTCCGTATCGTAGAGCGGTCCGTACTCCAACAATCATCCTACAATCAATGGAATCGCTGCTTCTCATAGTTGGAATCATCGTCCTCGTTCTGGTTCTTATTCCGACGATCGTGGCGTCATTTCTGCGGAACGTGGAAGCCGGAACGATCCGGCTCGTGAGCTGGACGGGTGGCGGAACGGTGATCTATCGGGGACCTGGCAAGTCCAAGGAGATTCCGCTCCTCACGACTGGCACGACGCTGTCGAGCAAGGTGATCAATGTGGATCTCGACATTACGGATCAGACTGCTGACGTCGACGACAATGGGCATCCACAACCCATCAAGGTCCGCGTGCTGGCTAGCGCCATCGTTTCTGTTGGAGAGACTGACGCGATGATCAAGACGGCCGCGAACCGGTTCTTTGCAAAGCCGGAACCTGATCAGATGAGCACGATTACCGATCTGCTTTCGAGTTCGGGACGCCGGGCGATCAATCTTCTGACGCACGACCAGCTCTTTTCCGCGAAGACCGCGCCTCGTGCGCTACCGGTTCAGTCGCTTGGGTCCGCGACTACCGCGCTGACATCTGGACCAGCCAGTCCGATGATGTTGACGGATGGCCAACCATCTGATGACGATGACGATCCACTCGCGGTCATCATACGGAAGGCGTGCTCGCGCGAGCTGACGGACCTGGGCCTCGGCTTCAATTCTCTGAACATAAAGGTCGTTCAGTCCGAGGTGGCGGATGCGCGGCGACGACAATCGGCTGCCGAAGCGCAGGCGAACGCTGACATCGTGTCGGCGCAGCAGGCACGCCGTGCAAAGGAAGCTCAGTTGGAAGCGGAGCGTGCGATTTCGAACAAGCAGCGCGAATTGGAGCAGACCAAGGCGTCCAACGCGGCGCTTATTGCGCAGGCGGAAGCTCTAAAGCAGGACGCGCTCGCTGTCCAGCGAACATCGGAGCTAGAGGCGACTCAGATCGCACAGGCGCGCGCGGATGCCGAGCGGGTGAAGATCGAAGCAGAGGCGGCGGCGGACGCAGAGGCCATTCGCATAACTCGCGTGGCGACGGCCAATGCGGAAAGCATTGCGAAAGTGAATGCAGCAATTCAGGCTGGAGGCGAGAGCTATTTTCGGTATCGCCAGATAGAGCTTCTGCCGCAGATTGCTCCTGTCATTGCGAGCGCGCTATCCCAAGCCCGCTTGATCAACATCTCGAGCGACGGCACGAGTGCGGCTGATGGCGCGACCAACAATATCACGAGTGTCATCCAAACGGTACTTGCGGCCCAGTTGGTGTCCAAGACGGGGATTGGGGACGCGAAATAGCGAGAATCGCATGAAGGATACAGAGGAGGGAGTTCCGGATTCAATTGAGCGAGTGTTGCGTCGGTTTCGCGCAATGGACCGATCTGACAAGATGCAGGCTCTCGTGCAATACTCGCGCAAGCTCGAACCGCTACCCGAGCGTTACGTCGATGTGGACCGTAGCGCATTTACAGTTCGAGAGTGTCAGACGCGCGTGGATCTCTTCCCAGAAGTGCGGGATGGCCGCATGCACTTCTTCGCAGACGTCAATGTGCGCGAATCACCGACTGTAGCAGCGGTGCTCGCCATTCTGCTTGCCGCGGTAAATGATCAGCCTCCGTCCGTTACTCTCGCGATCCCATCTGATTTCGTTCGCACGCTGATGGAAGGCATGGGACTGAATACGCGCGAAGTGGGCCTGAACGCGATGGTGGTACGTCTAAAGCAAGCGGCCGCGGCTGCAGCCGCAAAAGAACCCGGATGATCTGACGTACGCGTCTGATGCGGGCTGCGTTAGCGACCTGGCAATTATCCATTTGTAGTAAGGTTTCCGCGCCTCCGTTACGTGGTAGCAGGCGGCGGCGCAGTTTGTCGTCAGGCGGAGCGGCGCCTGTCCCACTCCTGTAGCTGGTCGCAGGCATCGCAATTGCCGCAACTCCATCCGGGCTCGACCGCCTCGCCGAAGTGCTCCAGGATGAACCGTGTCCTGCATCCCGTAGTCTGGCAGAACTGTACGATCGTGTTGAGCTGTTGCTGATCGCGTGCACGGCGTTCCTCGTAGTCAGTGAGGTCCGCCGTCAGGTCGATCGAAGTGAGGTTGTCGCGGAGTCGTTGCCACTTGTCACCGCGGTGTTCGCGAGCGAGTCCATGTTTCTTGAGGAGCGCGAGCACGATTTTTACCTTGCGCCGCGCGATCTCGGTAACCTCTGCCAGGTCGGCCAGCGGAGCGAGCGCATCGGGTGGATACTTTTCGAGCGCTATTGCCACGCGTGCGGCTTCCGAGACCTCCGGATACTTCCCGCCAAGGAAGTAGGATTGAATCCGCTTGTCCTCCACACGGTACAGCAGAGTACACGTTGCCGGCGCACCATCGCGACCAGCGCGTCCCGCTTCCTGATAGTACGATTCGATCGAACCTGGAAAGTGATAGTGAATGACGAATCGCATGTTCTGCTTGTCGACGCCCAGCCCGAAAGCATTCGTGGCGACGATCGCCTTGAGTTTGCCACTCATGAATTGATCCTGCGTGTCGCGGCGATCAGCGGCGGCCATCTTTCCGTGGTAAAGTCCAATAGCTAGTTCATCGTCGAAGCTCTTCGCAAGCTGGGCGTGCAGGCGTATCGCTTCTTTTACGGTCGCTGTATAAATCACGCCGGAGCCGGGCGTATCACGCACCATGTTCTCGACAATGTGGTCCTTGAGATTGTCATTGACCGTGCGAACGACTTCGAACCGGAGGTTCGGCCGTGCGAAGCCGGTGACGGTTATGTACGGATCCCGCATCCCGAGTTGACGTATGATGTCGTCACGCACCAACTGAGTAGCGGTCGCGGTGAGCGCGAGTATCGGAGGCCGTCCAACTCGTTGCGCGATGGAGCCGAGAGTGAGATAGTCTGGGCGAAAATCGTGACCCCATTGTGATACGCAGTGTGCCTCGTCGACCACGAACAGCGAAATATTGCGCTGCAGAAGTTGTTCAAAGAAATCACGATCCTTGAAGCGCTCCGGTGTAACGTAGAGGATCTCACCTTCTCCATCGACAATCTGTCGGTGCGCTTCTCGTGTTTCAGCGGAGGACAGATGCGAGTGAAGCGCTACGGATTCAACGCCGAGCGCGTCCAGCTTATCGTGCTGGTCTTTCATCAGCGCAATGAGCGGGCTGACGACGAGCGTGAGCCCCGGAGTGAGGAGCGCGGGAAGCTGGTAGATGATCGACTTGCCACTCCCTGTAGGCATTACGACCAGCGTGTCGCGACCCGTTAGTAGCGCGTCGATTGGTTCCCACTGGCCTGGCCGGAAATCCGCGTGAGCGAATGTTTCGGCCAGGAGCGAGCGGGCGGCTGGCCTCCCGATTGCTGTTTCCCGGGTTTCTTTTGGCATTCGGCGGGAATGAAAGCATGAACCATTCCGCTGGAACCGCGGCCGCCGAATAGCGACGGATGGTCATTGCTCCCGGTGTGGCAGCGTCTCGCCACCGCATCGATCCCTGGACCGGATCCCGGCGCGATGCCGCGTCGCGCCAAACTGAGCTAGTGCGACACGGGAGCCACGTAGGCGTACCATGCGCCGACTGCATGCTCGATCCGAAGCCGTCGATCGCCGTGACCAGCCGCCAGGCGACAACCTTCCGGCGCGTATACATAGCCCAAGTCGGCACTGTCGGCGATGCTTGTCCGTACAAAGGTGCATTCGGGATACCGCGCGTCGCGATATACAGCCAT
>JBDTAB010000006.1:0-4541 GCA_039924865.1 Gemmatimonadaceae bacterium
ACTTCGTCCCCGCATCCAGCCAGCGGACACAGAACTCCCTCGGAGATCGCTAAAGACGAGACTGGAGCAGTAGGCTCTGCAGCCACGCACGGAGAGCCTATGCGGCCACTGTCCGAATCGGAAAGCATGCCGAGGCAGGAGGACGAACACATTCACGACGCCGTGCAGCGCAGCGCGCACGCGCCACATGCCTCACTTCCTCATTCTCCCGACGACAAGATGCAAGCGAAAAAATCGAACCGCTATCGCGACCGGAAATAATAGCGTGTCAGCAATATTCCGAGACCGCATCGACGCGGGGCGGCAACTCTCCGCTGCGTTGTATAAGTATGCGGGAAGATCGGATGTCCGCGTACTCGCGTTACCGCGCGGTGGCGTGCCCGTCGGTTACGAAGTCGCACAATCACTTGCCGCTCCGCTCGATGTGTTCCTGGTCAGAAAGCTTGGAGTCCCTGGTCACGAGGAATTCGCCATGGGAGCGATCGCCAGCGATGGCGTTTTGGTTGTTGACCGCGAGGTGCTTCTAGCGCTTCAGATTGACGACGGAACACTGAATGCCGTTGTGCTCAAGGAGCGCCAGGAACTCGAGCGACGCGTGCGCCGCTACAGGGAAGGCAGGCCAGCACCGCGTGTTGAAGGGTGTGTCGTTATAGTCGTAGACGACGGCCTCGCAACCGGATCGACCATGCGCGCGGCAGTCAACGCACTCAAGCAGGAGAAGCCAGCGAGAATTGTCGTCGCCGTGCCGGTCGCCGCACCCTCCGTATGTGACTCGTTTCGCCACGGTGAATTCGCAGCCGACCAAGTTGTCTGTCTCCATACGCCGGAACCATTTGACGCGGTAAGCGTGTGGTACGCAGACTTTGCGCAGACCACTGACAACGAAGTGCAGAGCCTTCTTGCAGCACATGCGGGGGCAACAATTCGAAGCGGCGACACGACACGGCAATCCGAAACAACAGCGTGATCTTACAGCACTGGAAATCGGTACTGAAAGCCGGTATTGTCGCAGAGCGACTGTGGGCGCCGATACCAGCGAAATGCTGCTGGACGAGAGTTCATCCAAGAGTTCATCCAACAGTACAGAATGGAATGGCTCTCTTCTTGCCAAATCCGGCAGCAGCAGAACGATGACCTATCAAGCCACGGAGGCTGAACGATGAAGAAAGTGATATTCGCGGCTGCGGTTCTCGCCCTTGCGGCGACTGGCTGCAAGAAGACTGGAGACGGCACTTATGAGGTCCAGAAGCCGGTGGTCGGCACTGTGACGGACACCGTTCACACCCCAACTGTGGAAACGGGCGTCGAATCGAAGACGGTCGCCGTCCCCAAGGTGGAAGTGAAGAAGGACTCGGCTACCATCAAGGTGCCTACGATAACGATCAAGAAGCCATAGTATGCGGATCCAGGCGGCTGGACGACCGATACCGGTCGTCCAGCCGCCTTTTTTATCGGCCTTTTTCAGGCCTGTCAGGCGCCCTGTCATGTTGCGTTCGCCGCCGGTTCCTGGTGGCTTGCAGGAGCCTTCCCGGAGGTGCATTCGGGGCGGTGCGCGGCTCGATTCCGGCCGTTATATTCCCGTGATCCAGGATATCCGGGGGGCGCGAGCCCACTAACCCCGTCAGGACCCCGAAGGTAGCAGCGGCATGCGGTGTCTTGCGTTGCCCCGATTCCCTGGAGCCCCCTTCATCGCCCGTTGGCGAACCTTCCGGAGGGCGGCAAGTCGCTCGCATACCCCAAGCATGGCTCTCGCCCTAGCAAGGAAATACCGTCCGCGCTCGTTCGCCGAGGTGGCCGTGCAAGGCCACGTGTCGAGCACGCTCAGGGGCGCCATCGCTCGTGATCGCGTCGCGCATGGATATCTCTTTTGCGGACCGCGCGGCACGGGTAAGACAACACTCGCGCGAGTGCTCGCCATGGCGCTCAACTGCGAGAACAAGCAGGCCGATGGTGAGCCGTGTGGTGTGTGCACCAGTTGCCAGCGTATATGGAGCGGCTCCTCGAGCCTCGATGTCGTCGAGATAGATGCTGCGTCGAATCGCGGCGTCGATGATGCACGCGACCTTCGCGAGCGCGCGATGTACGCTCCGTCTGGTGACGATCGGTTCAAGGTTTACATCGTCGACGAAGCACACATGCTCACGCGCGAAGCGTGGAATGCACTGCTCAAGGTGCTCGAAGAACCACCGCCGCGCGTCGTGTTCGTCTTCGCGACCACAGAGCCTCAGAAGATTGCCCAGGCCGCGGCCCCCGTTCTCAGTCGCCTTCAGCGGTTCGACCTCAAGCGTATTGGCACAAAGGACATTCTTGCACGCCTGGAATTCATCCTGGGCGAGGAAAAGATCGAGACGGAGCCCGACGCACTGACCATGATTGCCCGCGCTGCGGATGGCTCCATGCGTGACGCGCTTTCACTCGCCGACCAGGTCATTTCACTCGGTGAGGGCAGGGTCAGCGCCGAAGCCGTGCGCGTAGCACTCGGTCTTGTTCCCGAAGACGAATACCTCGACGTTCTTTCGATAATAGTAGAACGTCGGGCGGGTGATGTTTTTACGGCCGTGCGCCGGCTTGCTGACGAGGGAATCGACTTCAGCAGCTTCCTCGCCGGTTTCGCGGACATGTTGCGCGCGCAGCTCGCAGTATTGCTCGGTGGAATTGTATCCGATGTTTCGGCGGCCGCGACGGAGCGGTTGCGCAGCAATGCACCGCACCTTGCTACGGGCGATGTACTGCGCATGCTCAACGTGTTGAGCGAGCTCGAACCGCGCTTTAGAAAGAGCGGGCAGCAGCAGCTTCTTATCGAGCTGTTGTTGGTGCGTTTTGCGCTACTCGACCGGACGCTTTCACTCGAAGACGTATTGCGCGGCTTCGACGATAGCGGTTCGGGTCGCGCGCGCGGCAGCACGGATACCGCAGGAGGCACAGTCGGTGCAGGCTCCGCTGCGGCTCAATCGACAGGTTGGCGCGCCGCCATGGCTGCGCCGCAACCTCCCGAGAGCACCCCGCCGACCACTGCCGCGCCAAAAACAGCGCACCGATCGAGCGCGCGGGGTACGAGCCAGCTCTCGGCCATGCGATCGGCGATGGAGGCATCTGCCACCGGGACTGCGCCCGTTCGGCTGAGTGACGATGAGAGAAGGGCCGAGCGGACCGCCATGCTACGCGCCAAGGACCCCGTGCTGGGCGCCGCAATCGACGCGCTTGACCTCGAATTGCTCGACTAAACCGGTAAATTCGTATATGGCTGACTTCATGAAGCTCATGCAGCAGGCGCAGCAGATGCAGAGCCGGCTGCAGGAAATCCAGGACGAACTCGAAAAGCAGACAGTTTCCGCCACCGCTGGCGGCGGCATGGTCACGGTCACGGCTGATGGTAAGGGCCAGGTGACCCAGGTCAAGATCGATCCCAGCATCGTTAATTCCGCAGATGTCGAAATGCTGGAGGATCTTGTCACCGTCGCGGTCCGCGAAACTCAGAAAAAGGCCGCCGAGCTTGCCAAGACCGAGATGAGCAAGCTGACTGGTGGGATGGACCTTCCGTTCAAGCTTCCGTTCTGAGTGTCAGCGATCGAAGACCTCGCGACCGAGCTTTCCAAACTGCCCGGGATCGGACGAAAGACGGCGATGCGACTGACGTATCACCTTCTCAAGCAGCCTGTCGGACAGACGCGACGCCTCGCGGATGCACTGACGACGATTTCGGAGAAAGTCCATCCGTGCGAGCGGTGCCACAATCTCACCGAAGGCCAGCTCTGTGCCATCTGCTCCGACCCGCGGCGTGATTCCACGCTGGTCTGCGCCGTGGAGGAATGCTCCGATATCGGCGCAATCGAACGATCTGGCGAGTTTCGCGGCGCCTACCACGTGTTGGGGGGTCGTCTCTCGCCGCTGGACGGTGTCGGCCCGGAAGACCTCGCTGTGGGAGACCTCGAAGCCCGGATTGCGGCCGGCGGCGTCACGGAGCTTATAATCGCCACGAACCCCAGCATCGAAGGGGAGGCTACCGCGCTGTATCTTCAACGTCGGCTGGCCAGCTACCCGCTTACTATATCTCGAATCGCCCGCGGTCTCCCCGTGGGCGGCGATCTGGAGTACGCCGATGGGGTAACTATTGCCCAGGCATTGTCGGCGCGGAGAGTCATGTAATGGAACTACGATGAGCAAAAACCGCGATTGGTTCCTTGCCGGAATGGCAGGGGGCGTGCTGGCTGGCATTGCGACGTGGAGCGGGGCACAACACGCGTACCGAAGAGACCTGTTCAGTCGTCATCCGCTAAGGCGACTGGCGGCACTCGGACATATGTCGGGGCAGCCTTCGGTCGCCAACGCCCATCTTCTGCGCGAGTACATAGCGTGGGAGTCGAGGCCGATGCTTCGGGGGCGGGCTGTAACGCTTTTGAAGCACCTTGAAAGAGCACTGGCCTAGATGGAGACGAGATGATGGCAGGTGGCAGCGCGAAGGGCGGTGGATCGGGGACGTGGTCTTTTACCGAAGAAGACTCTGTCGCCATCACGCAATCGCTACAACGGTTCCTGGCCGA
>JBDTAB010000007.1:0-12257 GCA_039924865.1 Gemmatimonadaceae bacterium
ACAACAGAAGTCGTGGCGATTTCAGGCAAATTGCGGCCACGTAAAACATTCGCTAAAGCGCTATTTGGGCCCGGCGCTTCCCGCCGGGCCTTTTTTGCACCCACGATGGTGGTATGACGAATCCAGGCAGCAGTTTCCGCTCAGCGTATCTACAGGCGCTCGGCGAACGCGTACTCGTTTACGATGGCGCGATGGGCACCAACATCCAGAACTATCACCTGACGCCAGAGGACTTTGGCGGCAAGGAGCTGGAAGGGTGCAACGACAACCTCGTCCTGACGCGCCCAGACGTGATTCAGGCAATTCATGAATCCTTTCTGGCGGTTGGATGTGACGTGGTCGAAACATGCACGTTCCAATCGACGCCGCGTCGCCTCGCGGAATGGGGTCTGCTGGACAAGGCGCACGAGCTGAACGTCAAGGCGGCGCAGATCGCACGCGCGGCCTGTGACAAGTTTGCCACGCCGGACCGCCCGAGGTTCGTCGCCGGCTCCATGGGTCCGACAGGAATGCTGCCATCGAGCACGGATCCTGTTCTGTCAAAGGTGACCTTCCAGGAGCTCGCCGAGAACTACTGCGCGCAGGCCAGGGCGCTGATGGAAGGTGGTGTAGACGTTCTGCTCATCGAGACGTCCCAGGACATACTTGAGGTGAAGGCGGCGGTCGCCGGTATCGAACGCGCCTTCAGCGAACTCGGGCGCCGCGTCGCACTGCAGACTCAGATCACGCTCGATGTGAGCGGACGCATGTTGCTCGGTACCGACATCGCGAGTGCGATGACTACTCTGGAATCGTTGCACGCCGATGTTATCGGACTCAACTGCTCGACTGGTCCGGAGCACATGCGTGAGCCCATCCGTTTCCTGTCGGAGCACGCCACGCTTCCGCTCTCCGTAATACCCAACGCCGGCCTTCCGCTCAACACGGGAACCGGTGACGCGATATACCCGCTCGAGCCACTTCCAATGGCGCAAGCGCTCGGCGAATTCGTGGAGGACTTTGGCGTTCGTATCGTCGGGGGTTGCTGCGGCACAACGCCGGAACACCTTGCTGCCATTGTCGCGCGCATTGAAGAAAGTCGTGGCAAGAAGGAGAAGTCGCGTGTGACGGATGAGCCTCGCCTTCCGATGGTTTCATCAGCCATGCGCGCGACGTCGCTGCGCCAGACACCGCCGCCACTCATTGTGGGAGAGCGTGTCAATGCGCAGGGTTCGCGCCGAGTGAAGCGGTTCCTGCTCGCCGAGGACTACGAGTCGATAGTTGAAGTGGGCAGGGAGCAGGTTGACTCCGGAGCACATGTGCTGGATGTGTGTGTGGCAGTTACAGAGCGAGCCGACGAAGCCGAGCAGATGTCACAGGTTGTGAAGCTGCTGTCCATGGGCGTCGAGGCACCGCTCATGATCGACTCCACCGAAGCCGATGTCGTTGAAGCGGCTCTGGAGCACGTTCCCGGGCGCGCTATCGTCAATTCCATCAACATGGAGAATGGGCGCAAGCGCATCGAGAGTATCGTTCCGCTTGTAAAGAAGCACGGCGCTGCCGTGGTCGCTCTCACGATCGATGAAATCGGCATGGCCAAGACTCGCGCGCGAAAGCTCGAGGTCGCGCGCAAGATCTATGACATCGTAGTCGGTGAGTACGGGCTGGCACCAGAGGACATACTGTATGATGCGCTCACCTTTACGCTCGCCACGGGCGACGCGGAGTGGATCGATTCGGCCGCTGAGACGATCGAAGGAATCAGGCTCATAAAGGCGCAGCTTCCCGGTGTAGGCACGATACTCGGCGTATCCAACGTTTCCTTTGGACTTACGACTGAAGCGCGTTCAGTTCTGAATTCCGTTTTCCTGCACCATTGCGTGCAGGCCGGCCTCGACGCGGCGATCGTAAATCCGGCGCACATCCGCCCGTACGCCGAGATATCAACGGCGGAGCGAGCGGTGGCCGACGATCTGGTATTCAATCGCCGTCCCGATGCGCTGCAGCAGTTCATCGAGTACTTCTCGGCGACGCCGGATTCGGACGCATCAGCGCAGGCGGTGAAGGAAGATCCGACGGCAGGAATGTCGCCCGACGAAAAGATTCACTGGATGGTGCTGCATCGCAAGAAGGACGGAATCGAAGATGCGCTGGACGCTGCCGGCGTTCGCGAGGATCCCGTGCGAGTGTTGAACGGCGTGTTGCTGCCGGCGATGAAGGACGTGGGTGACAAGTTCGGCGCGGGTGAGTTGATCCTCCCGTTCGTGCTGCAGTCGGCGGAAGTGATGAAGAAAGCGGTGCAGCACCTCGAGAAGTTTCTGGAGAAGAGTGAGGGCTACACCAAGGGGCGCGTCGTGCTCGCCACAGTGTATGGCGACGTGCACGATATCGGCAAGTCGCTTGTGAATACCATTCTGTCGAACAACGGCTACACCGTCTACGATCTGGGCAAGCAGGTTCCGGTGAACACCATCATCGAGAAGGCGGTCGAAGTCAACGCCGACGCGATCGGACTCAGTGCATTGCTCGTGTCGACGTCGAAGCAGATGCCGCTGTGCGTGCAGGAGCTCGACAAGCGGGGAATTCGGATTCCGGTAATGATTGGTGGCGCGGCCATCAATCGGCGCTTCGGCCGGCGTGCAATGTTCGTGGAGGGCGAGCGCGCGTACGAATCGGGTGTCTTCTACTGCAAGGATGCGTTTGAGGGACTCGACACCATGGATGTTCTGCAGGACGACACGCGGAAAGCTGCGTTTGTCGAGAAGCTCATGACGGATGCGCACAAGGATATCTTCCTTCACACACAGGTAGGAAAGGACACCGTGGCCGGAACGGATTCGACTACCCGCAGTGATGTAGCGGCGGACAATCCGGTTCCGGTGCCACCGTTCTGGGGAGCTCGCGTGGTCCGCGATATTCCGCTCGACGACGTGTTTGCGCATCTCGATCTTGATGAGTTGTACCGGCTGCAATGGGGCGCGCGCGGTTCAGGCGAGCAGTACAAGCGCACTGTACGCGAGGAATTCGAACCCGTGCTCGAGCGGCTCAAGTCCGAGGCGAAGGCAGAAGGCTGGCTCAAGCCGGAGGTGGTGTACGGTTACTTCCCCGTGCAGTCGAGTGGGAACGAGATAATCGTTTACGATGCTGCTGCGTACGCCGCCGACGGTACACTGCGCGAGAGTTCGCGGTTCAAGTTCCCGCGCATGGTTGGTCGAGAGCGGTTGTGCCTCGCCGACTACGTGCGCTCTGTTGAATCGGGGCAGATGGATGTCCTGCCACTGCAAATTGTGACGGTCGGTCATGCGGCGTCCGAGAAATTTGCGGTTCTCCAGGCGGCCAACGAGTACGCGGAGGCCTACTACATCCACGGACTGGGCGTCGAAACTGCGGAAGCGCTGGCAGAGTGGTCGCATCGCCACGTCAAGGCGGAATTGGGGATCGATTCGGGCAAGCGGTACTCGTGGGGCTACGGTGCGTGTCCGGACCTGGAAGATCACGCCGTGGTATTCAAACTGTTGCCGGCCGAAGCGGAGATAGGAATGCTTCTCAGCGAGTCGTTTCAGTTGATGCCTGAGCAGTCGACAGCAGCCGTCATCATGCATCATCCGGAAGCCAGGTACTACGCCGTGCGCGGTGCGGCGGCCGAACGGGAGCCTGCCCTTGCGTAGTGCATTGCTCAAGCGATTGCTCGATCCCGAAGCGCTGGTTGTGTTCGACGGCGCGATGGGCACGATGATCTATTCGCGGGGTGTCTTCATCAATCAGTGCTACGACGACCTGAGCGTTCGGGCTCCGGAGCTGATCAAGGGGATTCACGAAGAGTATGTACGGGCGGGCGCTGAAGTAATCGAAACGAATACCTTTGGCGCGAACCGGCTGAAGCTTGAGCAGCATGGACTTTCAGATGACGTCGCAAGCATCAACATCACGGCCGCGCGTCTGGCGCGAGCCGCCGCGGGCGACGCGGTTCTCGTTGCCGGAGCTGTCGGGCCGCTGGGAGTGCGGTTGGAGCCATACGGCCCGACATCCCGCGACGAAGCGCGGGCGATATTCGCAGAACAGATGAGAGGTCTGAAGGAGGGCGGCGCGGATGCCTTCATCCTGGAGACTTTTTCTGACCTCGATGAACTGACGCAAGCGATCAGCGCGGCGCGCGAAGTGGACCCGGCTATGCCAGTGATCGCGCAGGTGGCGATCAATTCCGACGGTGTGACCGCATACGGTGCGACGCCGGAAGACATTGCAATAGCGCTCGATGCAGCGGGTGCAGATGTGATCGGACTAAATTGTTCGGTCGGCCCACAAACGATTCTCGAGGCAATCGAGAAAATGGCGCCGTTGACGACGCGCAAGCTCAGTGCGCAGCCGAATGCCGGAATGCCGCGCGACGTGGGTGGCCGGATGATGTACATGGCAAGTCCCGAATACATGGCGAGTTATGCACGGCATCTAGTGGTAGCCGGAGCGAAGATTATTGGTGGATGCTGCGGGACAACTCCGCAGCACATCCGGGAAATTGCCGAGGGCGTCCGACCGCTGGCTCCGAGATCGGGGCGCAGGTCGCGCGCGACGGTTGCATCCATCAGTACGGTACCGCAAAACGCGGGCGTACAGCCGGTTCCATTCTCAGAAAGATCGCGTTGGGCGGCTCGGCTTGCCTCACATGAATTCGTGACCTCGGTCGAGCTCGTCCCGCCGCGTGGCGTCGACGCCTCCAAGCTGTTGCGCGACGCTGCACTCTTGCGCGAGGCCGGCGTCGATGCGATCAACGTGCCGGACGGCCCACGGGCACAGAGCAGAATGGGCGCGGTGCTCACGAGCGTTCTAATTGAACAGAACGCCCGGATCGAGACGGTCGCTCACTACTCCTGTCGCGATCGAAATCTTCTCGGAATGCTGAGCGATCTGCTTGGCGCCTCCGCGATCGGCCTGCGTAATTTGCTGCTCATCACCGGTGATCCTCCAAAGATGGGCCCGTATCCATCTGCAACGGCGGTCTTCGATATTGATGCCATCGGACTGACGAATCTTGTTAGCCAACTCAACCGCGGCCTTGACCCTGGCGGCAATGCAATCGGTTCGCCGACGCAATTCGTGATTGGCGTGGGCGTGAATCCAACCGCGCCCGATCGTGAGAACGAGCGACGCCGTTTCGAATGGAAAGTCGATGCCGGCGCCGAGTACGCCATTACGCAACCTGTCTTCGACGCTGATCAGCTCGAGACGTTTCTGCGCACAGTTGAACCCTTGGGCATTCCCGTAGTCGCCGGAATCTGGCCACTCGCGTCCGTGAGAAATGCGGAGTTCCTCGCGAACGAAGTTCCGGGCGTGACCGTTCCCGACTCGGTTATTGATCGGATGCGGCGTGCCAACGCAGCATCAAAGGAACATGCGGTGCGAGAGGGAATCGCGATTGCTCGCGAGATGCTCGAGAGGATCCGGCCGATGGTCGCCGGTGTCCAAGTATCCGCACCGTTCGGCAAGGCGGAGCTTGCACTCGACGTGCTTGCCGGTGGACTCACACCGGCAGAAGCTCAGGCAGTCTGACGAACTGAGTGAAAACAATCGTGGAGTGCGTGCATATATTCGCGCGCTCCACGTTGGCTCACTTGCTCACGACGAGCAGCACAAACGAATTGGGTACCATGGCTCGCCGCGGGCGCGGCTGAGCCGCTGTGGGTGCCGGTGCAGCGGCAAAATCCGCGGTCACCAGATACACACGGTGCGTCTTAGGGTCGAGTGCCATGGTTCGGGCACCCCGCGCCGTAGGAATATTCTCTGTGATGAACTTTCCTGGTTCCGGTTGAGTCACGAGGGTCAGCGTGCCGGCTCCGTTCGAGCTGAAGGCGATTCCCGTCACGGGATCGAATGCGCTTGCATCGGTACCGTCGCCGGTCGGCGGTGTGGCGATGATGCGTCCAGTGGTTGCGTCCACGATAGCCATCATGCTATTGCCACATCCGACGAACAGAACATGATTCTGCCGATCAATCGCGAGTCCGCTTGGCTCCTCACACGGGGCGAGTGGATAACTGTGAAGAATGGCCAGCGACGTTGCGTCGAACTCTACGATGGCGCCCCGGTCTTCGATGTTGACGAAGATGTGACCGTCCCCGTCCGACACGGCGGTCTCCGGCTTTCCGCCGAGTGGTAATGTGCCGACGACAGTATCAGCCACTGCGTCGATCGCAGTTGTGCTGTGGCCTTGGCCATTGAACGTGAATACCCGCCGTGTTGCGGAGTCGTAGAGTATCGCGTCGGGGCCTGCTCCCGTTACGTGGATTGTCTTGATCGGAGCGAGCGACACAAAATCGAAGACCGTCACCGACGTGTCGCGGCCGTTGCTCGTGAAACCCTTGTTCAAGTCGTACGCGAGCGCGACACCGTGAACGCCGGGCGTATTTTGGATTTCGCTGATCAGTTGACCGGAGTTGGCGTCGACTACCTGGACACGCGTGGAGCGCGAAATAAAAATGCGGCTTCGCGCTGTATCGAACGTTACGTAGTCCCAGCCGCCGTCGCCCGGTACAGGAATGCGCCGCGTGACATGATATCCGCTCGCGACGGCCGGGTGCGCGGTGGCTTCGGCTGTGCTCTGGGCGGTAATTTGAGCGGCAAGCGGTGCCACACTGAGCGCAGAGCCGATCGCTCCCAAGGCAACGAGGATTGAACGTAGGAGGACGAGTACCTCATGGACACTTTCAGACATCAGGAATGCACGATCCGTTGATTTGTGGAGGGCGCGCCTGCGATCTGGGGATCGTGTCATGCCCTTCCAATGGGTGGAAACCGCACTTCGGCAACCGTCCCGCGGCCGTTTGCAGAGCGCAAGCTGATGCGCGCGTGATGGATATCGCTAATCCATTGCGCAATAGAGAGGCCAAGGCCGGCCCCGTCACCGCGGACACGGGCGGAATCGCCGCGATAGAATCGCTCGAAGACGTGAGCGATCTGATCGTCGGGAATTCCCGGGCCGGAATCGGTAATCTTGAGCAGGGCGCCTGCTGGTGTGCCGGTCACCGAAACCCGCACGGTCCCCTTGCTCGGCGTGAACTTGAGGGCGTTGTCGAGCAGGATCATCAGAAGCTGCCTGACCAACCCTTCATTCGCCTCGATTGGCGCCTCCTCGAATTCGTCCAGCGAGAGGCTGATATCGCGCCGCGTGGCGAGCGAGCCAGCAGCGCCGATCGCATCCGACGTTATGTCGTCGAGAAATACGCGCTTCATTTCTACGGGTGCATCGCCAGAATCGGATCTGGCCAGTAGAAGCAGGTCTTCCACGATTTTTCCCAGACGAATCGACTCGCGTTCTATTGCCGCCAGGGCCTCCCGTTGCCTCGCTGAGTCGGCCTCCGGCCCCAGAGCGATTTCGGCGCGGCTGCGCACGACCGCTAGCGGAGTTCGCAATTCGTGGGCGGCATCGGCCATGAAGCGCCGCATGTAGCTCATTGTGCGCTCGACAGGCTCCACTGATTTTCGAGTGAGGATGAAGCCTCCTACAGCGAACAGCACGAGCGCGCCGAGCGCGGCACCGGCAAAGGTCCATATCAGAGTCGCGTATTCGTCCTCAAGCTCGATCTGATCTGCATCTGCCACCGCCACATATTTTCTTCCGCTTTTCGACTCGAATCGCCGCGCGTACACTCGCAGGGCATGATCGTCCCGCTGGTCCAGTGACAAGACCGCGACCGAGTCACGCAGAGCCAGTCGTGCGGCGCTCGCAATGCCCGAGGGAGCGATTGTCGGCACAAGTGCGTTGCCCTTTTCATCAAAAAGGTAGAGCGAGCGCTCTGGAATGCGCAGTTCGCCAACGGCGTCCGCCACCGCACCGGATGCCGTGGCTTTCTCGACCTCCCGGATGTCCGTGGCCCTCGCAATCACCTGCGTCGCTACAAGAAGCGATTCGTCGAGCTGAGAGGATATTTGCCTACGTATTGCGGTAAAGAGTCCCGCACCCAGCACGACGACGATCGTACCCAGCGTCAGTGCGTACCAGGCTGTCAGCCTGCGACGCAGGTGGCTCAGATTGTCGATCAAAGACCCAGCCGATATCCGGCGCCGCGCAGCGTGTGGATCAGTTTGGGCTCGAAAGCGTCGTCGACCTTGCGTCTGAGGCGGCGCACGAGGACTTCGAGCACGTTCGTGAACGGATCGTGGTTTTCATCCCATACGTGTGCTGTTATTGCGCTACGTGTCACGACTATACCGGCGTGCTGCACAAGGAATTCGAGGAGTGCGAATTCCTTGGCGGTGAGGGCGATTTTGACTCCACCGCGCGTGACAGCGCGTGTCGGGAGGTCGACGTGGAGATCGGCAACGTCGTATGATTCCGCGGCAATATTTGGATGCCGCCTGGCCAGTGCCCTTATTCTCGCCGTCAGCTCCACGAAGGCAAACGGCTTGGTCAGGTAGTCGTCCGCCCCGGATTCGAGGCCTCTCACCCGGTCCGCGACAGCGTCCCGGGCGGTCAGCATGAGAATCGGCGTTTCGATCCCGCGCTCCCGGATCAGGTGGCAGAGCTCGAAGCCAGTGCCACCCGGAAGCAGCACGTCCAGCACCATTACGTCGAAGCTGCCGAATAACGCTCGCTCACGCCCTTCGGCGAACGTGCGCGCGCTGCTGACATCTATATGCCGGTCGCGAAGACCGTCAGTGATGGCGGCCGCGAGCTCCGGATCGTCTTCTACAAGTAGGACATGCATGGGGTCAGTGAGCCATGGACGGCGAAGCCATACTGTCGCGGAAGCGGCTGCTTTCCCGTATACTACATAGCGCGCTCGCGATAACAACAGGAGCGGCTCCTGGCTTACCCGTTTCACTCCGCCTCAAAATGACGAGTCTCCCTGACGCCCGTCCACCCTTATCGATCCTCTCCGATGACGAGACGATGTTCCGCGACGCGGTCGCGGCCTTCGCTGCCAGCGAGGTCGCACCGCGCGTAAAGGCCATGGAGCAGGCCGGAAAATTCGACCGCGATCTGATTCCGCAATACTTCGGTCTGGGGTTGATGGCGATCGAGGTCGATGAAAAATACGGCGGCTCCGGTGGCTCATTGATGATGGTGACACTCGCTGTCGAGGAGCTGTCAAAGATTGATGCGTCTGCGGCCATCGTATGCGATGTGCAGAATACACTCGTCAACTACCCCATCGGACGTTACGGGACCGAGGCGCAGAAATCGAAGTATCTGAACCTTCTCTCGACCAGTTTGCTTGGGTCCTACGCGCTCTCCGAAGCCGGGTCCGGCTCTGACGCTTTTGCACTCGCCACCCGCGCCGACAAACAGGGTGACCGATATGTCCTGAATGGTCGCAAGTTGTGGATCACCAACGGCGCCGAGGCCGGAGTGTATGTGGTCTTTGCGACAGTTGATTCAAGCGCTGGATACAAGGGCATCACTGCGTTCATCATCGAACGAGACTTTCCCGGTTTTAGCGTAGGAAAGAAGGAAGACAAGCTCGGAATCCGCGCGTCGTCTACCGTCGAGTTGGTACTCGATAACTGCGAAGTTCCAGAAGCCAACGTGCTGGGACCCATCGGGCAGGGCTACAAGATTGCCATCGATACGCTGAATGGCGGCCGTGTGGGAATCGGCGCACAGATGATCGGCGTCGCACAAGGCGCCCTCAACGCAGCGATATCGTACGTGAAAGAGCGACAACAGTTCGGCAGGCCGCTCGCCGACATGCAGGCGATCCAATTTCAGATTGCACAGGCAGCGACCGACATCGAGGCCGCGCGGTTGCTCGTCTACAATGCGGCAAGGCTCAGGGACGCCGGACACGACATTGTACGCGAGGGGGCAATGGCCAAGCTGCTTTCCTCGCAGGTGTGCGGGCACGTAACATCGCTCTGCGTAGAGCTGTTTGGTGGGTACGGCTATACCACGGACTATCCGGTTGAAAAGTTCTTTCGCGATGCCAAGATCGGTACCATATACGAAGGAACGTCCAACATGCAGCTCCAGACGATCGCGAAGTCGATATTGCGCTGAGGGCATTACTGCGGGGTGCCGACGAGGCGGGAGCTGCGATACAAAAGCGCAACTAGGCGTCGGATCTTTGAGACTTGGCGGCAACTGCCGATCCTTAAACACGGGACGCACAGGAAAAACCACGTCAATGATCGCCCCGACAGCCCTTCGCCGTCGGGGCGCGGTAGATTACCCGACCATGTTTACTTCAGAATCAGTCGCGTTTCTCAAAAAGCTTCTCGACACACCGGGCCCATCTGGATTTGAAGGGGCGCCTGCGAAGGTATGGCGTGCCGAGGCCGCTCGCTTTGCCACGGTGACCGCCGATGTAGCCGGCAACTCGATGGCAGTCGTAAATCCGACCGGTTCGCCGACGATAATGCTCGCCGGCCACATAGACGAGATTGGTGTGATCGTCACTTATATCGACGACGATGGTTATGCCTATGTCGCGCCCATTGGCGGCTGGGATCCCCAAGTGCTCGTGGGTCAGCGAATTCGCTTCGTCGGCCGGCACGGTGACGTTTTTGGCGTCATTGGGAAGGTCCCGATCCATATTATTCGGCCGGAAGACCGCGAGAAAGGAGCCCGGATGCGTGAGTTGTGGATCGATATCGGCGCTCGCAGCAAGAAAGAGTGTCTCACGATGCTGGCGGTAGGGGATCCCGGGGTCATCGATGCGCATGCAATCGAAATGCCCAACTCCAGGCTGGTTTCTCGCTCGATCGATAATCGTATTGGTGCTTTCACGGTGCTCGAAGCACTGCGTCGCTACTCTGAAAAACCTGGCAAGGCGAAGGTTGTGGCCGTAGCGACGGCCCAGGAGGAGATCGCCTACCATGGCGGAGGAGCCATCGTTGGCGCATCGTCTCTCCAGCCGCAGATGGCGATCGTGGTCGACGTGACGTTTGCAGTGGATCATCCCAATATCGAAAAAAAGGAGCATGGCGAGGCGAAGCTCGATGGCGGTCCGGTGCTGACACGTGGCGCGGTGGTATCGCCGGTAGTGTTTGGGCTGCTTCGCGACGTCGCGGAAAAGAAAAAGATTCCTTTCACGGTTCACGCGGCGGGCCGTGATACCGGAACGGACGCCGATGCGATTCACATCGCGCGTGAGGGCGTTGCAACCGGACTCGTCTCGATTCCCAACCGGTACATGCACTCGCCGAATGAGATGGTATCGTTGAACGATGTAGACAACGTCGCGGAGCTTATCGCGGAGACATGCCGGTCGGTAACGCCAAAGACGGATTTTACTGCCAGATAGCGGCCCGGCTGCCAACCCGAAAACCAAAGAGCGCCGCCGGTCCAGTTGGACCGGCGGCGCTCTTTGGCAATTACAACGAGGAGACAGCCTAGCGACTGGTGCGAAGCGGCCTGCCATCACGACGGACGATGACGCCTCTGGCTCGATCTCGCCAGGCTCGCGCACAACAACTGTTTCCCCGCACTTCTGATAGATTCGAAGCGTGCCTCTGCCGATTCCCGATCCCCGAGACTCAGGTTTCACCACCACAACTACGGTGCCGCTGTACTGGGTGCGATATGGTGTGCTCGGGAAGCCAGTTCTTGTGCTTCTCCATGGTGGACCTGGGGCAGACCACAGATATTTGCTTCCACAGATGCTCCACCTTGCTGAGCGATACGATTTGCTGTTGTACGATCAGCGGGGCGGGGGACGGTCTCGGGCGAGCAACAACTCGCCGATCGGCTGGCGCGATCATGTTTGGGATCTGGGCGCAGTATGCAACGAGTTCGGCCTGACGACGCCGTCGCTGGTGGGTTATTCATGGGGCGCTATGCTCGCACTGCTCTACGCCACTACGCAACTTGACGACATCGCTCTGCCTCGACCATCTCGGCTGCTTTTAATCAGCCCTGCGCCCGTGACCAGCACGTATCGCGCCGAGTTTGATGCAAATCTCCGCGCGCGTGGCAATTCTCCCGCTATTGTGGAAGAGCGGGATCGGCTCATGGCTTCAGACTTGCGCGAAACGAGCCCGGATGCGTACCGCCAGCGAACCTTCGAGCTGGGAGTCGCAGGCTATTTCGCAAATCCGGAAAACGCGCGCGATCTCACCCCGTTTAGGGTAGTCGGGCGCGTTCAGCAATCCACGTGGGAACGCCTTGGAGATTTCGACATCCTGCCCGGTATCGAGCGGCTCCGTCTTCCGGCGAAAATCGTGTTCGGCCGTGACGATCCCATTCCCGCCGCGTCTTCCATTGATGTCTCTCGCGCACTGCAAACAGATCCGGTCGTGCTCAAAGACTGTGGTCACGTACCCTACGTTGAACAGCCCCAGAA
>JBDTAB010000008.1:0-4449 GCA_039924865.1 Gemmatimonadaceae bacterium
AGCTGGCGGATTGATGCTCTCCGTCGTTGCGTTGCCGCTCTACGCGCAGGCCGTACGATCCGGCTTTAACACGACTAGCGACGGCCGGAACGACGATGGAACGTATGTGACAGGCGGCTGCACCAGCTCCGGCAACGGCAGTGCCTGTCAGCCGGGTACTCCGGTGCCGATTGGATTTACCGCCAATCTCTTTGGTACGACATTCAACGCCGTTTACGTAAATACGAACGGGAATGTCACAATTAATCAGGGACTGTCAGACTATACGCCGGCAAGCCTCACGGGTGGCGGGATTCCACCGATGCTCGCACCTTTCTTCTCAGACGTGGATACGCGCGGTGCGGCAAGTGGAGTCGTGAGCTTTGGACAGGGTACGGCGGGTGCCTACGGTGCGTTCGGAGTAAACTGGCCTGGCGTTGGATATTACTCCAGCGCAACGGATAAATTGAACACATTCCAGCTCATCCTCATTGACCGAAATGATACTGGGACTGGAAATTTCGACTTCGAATACAACTACAACCAGGTTCAGTGGGAACTTGGCGACGCGGACTACGGTAGCGATGGACTCGGTACGACCGGCCAGACGTGCGCCTTCGCGGGTTACTCGAATGGGCTCGGCGGTACGAACAATGTTTCGTACAATCTTCCTGGATCAGGAACTTGCGGAGCGTTGCTTGACGGCGGCGGAGATCACGCGTTGATCACGCACAGCCAGAACAGCGACGTAAACGGTCGCTATCTCTTCCAGGTCCGGAACGGCGTGGTCCTTCCACCGCCCGAAACGACGGTCCCCGAGCCGAGTTCGCTCGCGCTTCTCGGCACTGGACTCTTTGGGCTCGTCCCGATGGTTCGGCGTCGCGCACGTCGTGCGTAGCCATAACTAAACTTCCAAACAAAGAGAGCCCGCGCTTGTGCGCGGGCTCTCTTTGTTTGTGCTCCGGTACTCACACGCCTGGCCGCAGCATCTCGGTATGCGGGATTTCATCCTCATCGTACTCGAATCCAGTCGAAACGAAGCCTAGTTGCTCGTAAAACTTGAGCAAGTAGCGCTGCGCACCGATACGGATCGCGCATGGTCCATACAACGACTCCACACGCGATATCCCTTCACGCACCAGCGCGCGACCGAGTCCGGTTCCGCGCGCGCGCGCAGAAGTGATGATGCGACCGAGTGATGGTTCAACATACTTCGCACCGGGCGGTACCACACGGAGGTACGCCGCTACACTTCCATCATCGGCGCGCGTCCACAAATGGTGCGACACCGAATCAATCCCATCGGTATCCTGATACGCACAGTTCTGTTCGATGATGAAGACTGCTGTGCGCAACGCGATGCAATCGTAAAGGTCGCGCGCACTGATCTCGTCGAAGTGCGCCCAGCTCCAGCCCGGAGTCAATTCAGCCGTTGCCATGCATCACCGACGCTTGATCTGGTACGCCCGCTCCTTCGCGAGACGACGCCCAGCTGGGAGTCGCGACGACGGGCCGACCATCACCGGCCCGATCATGTCCAGAAGCGAGACCATCAGCCGGCTTTGCGCTTGAGTGTTGCGGGAAGCATGTGGCGAAGATACTGCCCTGTGTGCGATGCAGCTACGCGCGCGACTTCTTCGGGCGTGCCGCTTGCCACGATCGCGCCGCCGTGGAGACCACCTTCCGGCCCGAGATCGATGACATAATCTGCGGTCTTGATCACGTCGAGATTGTGCTCGATAACGAGTACTGTGTTCCCACGATCCACAAGAGTGTGGAGCACCTTTAGCAACATGCGCACGTCCTCGAAGTGCAACCCCGTGGTCGGCTCGTCGAGAATGTAAAAGGTGCGGCCAGTGTCGCGCTTCGAAAGCTCAGACGCGAGCTTGACACGCTGCGCCTCTCCACCAGAAAGCGTAGTCGCGCTCTGACCGAGGTGGATGTAACCGAGTCCAACGTCGTTGAGCGTGACAAGCTTGTTGTATACCCGAGGCTGATGCGCGAAAACTTCGGTCGCGTCCTCGACGGTGAGTTCCAGCACGTCGGCGATGTTGAGCCCACGGAATCTTACTTCCAGGGTCTCACGGTTATAGCGCTTCCCCTTGCAAACGTCGCACGGCACGTATACGTCCGGCAGAAAGTGCATCTCAATCTTGACGAGCCCGTCGCCCTCGCACGCCTCGCAGCGTCCACCCTTGACGTTGAACGAAAAACGTCCAGGGCCGTAGCCACGAATCTTCGACTCCGGCAATTCCGCGAATAGTTCGCGAACCGGCGTGAACAGGCCGACGTAAGTCGCCGGGTTCGAGCGAGGAGTACGGCCGATCGGACTCTGATCGATGTCGATGACCTTGTCGATGTGTTCCAGGCCGGTGATGCGCTTGTGTTTGCCCGGAATCACTCGCGCACGGTAAAAGTGCCGCGCGAGCGCGCTGTGGAGGATGTCTTCCACGAGCGTCGACTTTCCGGACCCGGACACCCCCGTCACAGCAACAAAATTCCCAAGTGGAATCTCGACGGTGATGTCACGCAGGTTGTGCTGCGTCGCACCCTCGATGCGCAACACTCTGTCGGGGTCCTGCAGCCGGCGTTGCTCGGGTATGGCGATACAACGCTCGCCACGCAGATAACGCCCCGTCACCGACGCCGGGTTATTTATGACCTCGTCGACGGTGCCTTCCGCGATCACAAAGCCGCCGTGTTTACCTGCGCCGGGGCCGAGGTCGATGAGATAATCAGCCGCGCGCATCGTCTCCTCATCGTGTTCGACCACTATTACAGTGTTGCCGAGGTCGCGCAATTGTCGCAGCGTCGCGAGGAGTCGTGCGTTGTCGCGCTGGTGCAGGCCGATCGACGGCTCGTCCAGTATGTAGAGCACGCCAACGAGACGCGATCCGATCTGCGTCGCAAGACGAATGCGTTGAGCTTCGCCGCCCGAGAGCGATTCCGCTGCACGTCCAAGTGTGAGATAGTCGAGACCAACGTCTGCAAGGAAACGCAGCCTCTCGCGAACTTCCTTGAGAATCGGCCCCGCAATGTCGGCGTCCAGACCGGGCTGACTGCCGGACCGAATCTTGACACCTTCAAAAAACTTGGCCGCTTCACCGACGGACAATTCGACAACGTCCCCGATGTTCATTCCCGCGATCGTGACCGCGAGCGATTCAGGCTTGAGTCGGCGACCACCGCACGTGGTGCATGGCAAAGCGGTCATGAACTGCTCGAGATCCAGCCGCACCGAGTCCGATTCTGTTTCGTCGTAACGGCGCTGAACGTTGGATATGATCCCTTCCCACTTCAGATCCGTCGAGCGTGGTCCACCGCGCCGGCCAACGGACCCGTAAAGCAGCGCATCGCGAGTCTTCTGAGTCAGCTCGCCCCACGCCGAGTCGAGATTGAATTTCAGCTCGCGCGCGAGTCCTGGCAGGATAGTACGACGCAGGTAGCCATCGGGTTCTCCCCACGGAAGAACCACTCCTTCGGGTATCGTCAGGCTTGCATCACCGAGAATGAGATCCTCGCTCACTTCTCTGCGTGTGCCAAGTCCGCCGCACTTGGGACATGCACCAAATGGAGAGTTGAATGAGAACTGCCGCGGTTCCAGTTCAGCCAGCGACGTGCCGCAATCCGGGCATCCATACCGCTCCGAAAAGAGATGCGATGATTTGTCAGATTGCCGCGATATCTCTACCAGTCCGTCAGCGAGCTTGAGCGCAGTCTCCACTGAATCGGCGAGCCGTCCGCGATCTTCGAGGCTCACCACAACACGATCGACCACTACTGAAACGCTGTGGTTGAGCTTCTTGTTCAGTTTTGGCGGAGCTGAAAGTTCAATCAGTTCGCCATCTACCACCGCGCGAACAAATCCCTGCCGCCTCGCGCTCTCGAATAGCTCGCGGAATTCGCCCTTCCGTTCGCGGACGAGCGGCGCAAGGATCTCGATGCGTGTGCCCTCGGGCCACTGAAGTATCGTGTCAGCGATCTGGGCCGCACTCTGCCGTTCTACGGCTCGACCGCAATTTGGGCAGTGCGGAACGCCTGCGCGTGCATACAACAGACGGAGATAGTCATAGATCTCCGTGACCGTACCGACTGTCGAACGCGGATTGTGACCAGCCGACTTCTGTTGGATGGAGATCGCTGGGGAGAGCCCCTCGATCGAGTCGACGTCCGGCTTCTCCATAAGTCCGAGGAACTGCCGCGCGTATGCCGATAATGACTCTACATAGCGACGTTGCCCCTCCGCGTATATGGTATCGAACGCGAGCGACGATTTCCCCGAGCCTGACAGTCCGGTAATGACGGTCAGCATGTCGCGGGGGATGGTAACGTTGACGTCGCGCAGGTTATGCTCGCGAGCGCCTCGGACGATGAGTGCCTCTTCTGCCATAGCCCTCTAAACCTAACGGACTTACGGTGTAAATTCGGGTATGCCACACTCCGATGCAGTAGTAGTGCTTACAACTGTAG
>JBDTAB010000009.1:0-6138 GCA_039924865.1 Gemmatimonadaceae bacterium
ATGTTGACGAAGATATGACCGGCCCCATCCGACACGGCGGTCTCCGGCTTGCCGCCGAGCGGTAATGTGCCGACGACTGTATCGGCTATTGCGTCGATCGCGGTAGTGCTGTGACCTTGACCATTGAACGTAAACACCCGCCGTGTTGCGGAATCGTATAGTATCGCGTCGGGGCCTGCTCCTGTTACATGCACCTTCTTGATCGGAGCGAGCGACACAAAATCGAAGATCGTCACCGAAGTATCTCGGCCGTTGCTCGTGAAACCCTTGTTCAGATCATAAGCAAGCGCGATACCGTGAACGCCGGGCGTATTTTGGATTTCGCTGATCAGTTGACCGGAGTTCGCGTCGACTACCTGGACACGTGTGGAGCGCGAAATGAAGATGCGGCTTCGCGCTGTATCGAATGTGAGGTAGTCCCAGCCGCCATCGCCCGGTACAGGAATGCGTCGCGTGACATGGTATCCGCTTGGGACGGCCTGGCGCACGGTGGCTTCGGCTGCGTTCTGGGCGATAATTTGAGCAGCGAGCGGTGCGGCGCCGAGCCCGGTGCAGATCGCTGCCAAGGCGAGTGAGATTGAGCGTAGGAGCACGAGTACCTCGGGGATATTTTCAGATATCACGCGCGCACGATTCCTTGATTCGCGTACGGTGCTCCGGCGAACTGTGGATCGTATCATACCCTTCCAATGGGTGGAAACCGAACTTCGGCAACGGTCCCGCGTCCGTTTGCGGAGCGCAAGCCGATGCGCGCGTGATGAATATCGCAAATCCATTGCGCAATTGAGAGGCCAAGGCCCGCTCCCTCACCCCGGGCGCGGGCTGAGTCACCGCGATAGAAACGCTCGAAGACGTGTGCGATCTGATCGTCGGGTATTCCGGGCCCGGAATCGCTAATCTTGAGCACGGCACCTGCTGGCGTTGCGGTCACTGAAACCTGCACCGTCCCGTTGCTCGGTGTGAACTTTAGCGCGTTGTCGAGAAGGATCATCAGAAGCTGCCTTACCAGCCCTTCATTCGCTTCAATTGGCGCCTCCTCGAATTCGTCCAGTGAGAGGCTTATATGGCGCTGCGTGGCGAGCGAGCCAGCAGCGCCGACGGCATCCGAAGTTATGTCATCGAGAAATACCCGTTTCATCTCTACGGGTGCATCCCCTGCATCGGATCTGGCCAGGAGTAGCAGATCTTCCACGATTTTTCCAAGGCGAATCGACTCACGTTCGATTGCTCCCAGAGCTTCTCGTTGTCTCGATGGGTCAGCGTCGGGCCCCAGCGCGATTTCGGCGCGGCTGCGCACGACCGCCAGGGGAGTGCGCAGCTCGTGGGCGGCATCCGCCATGAAGCGCCGCATATAGGCCATTGTGCGCTCGACTGGCTCCACTGATTTTCGCGTGAGAATGAAACCTCCGACGGCGAATAGCACGAGCGCACCAAGTGCCGCGCCGGCAAAAGTCCATATGAGAGTCGCGTATTCATCCTCGAGCTCAACCTGGTCGGCTTCTGCCACGGCTACATATTTTTGTCCGCTCGCCGACTTGAATCGCCGTGCGTATACCCGCAGGACGTGGTCGTCTCGCGGATCCAGTGAGACAATCGCGATCGAATCCCGAAGTGCTAGTCGTGCCGCGTTGCTTATCGCCGACGGGGCGGTTGCCGGGACGAGAGCAGTGCCCTTTGCATCAAATAGATAGAGAGCGCGCTCTGGAATGCGAAGTTCACCGACGGCGTCAGCCACAGCGCCCGATGCCGTCGCTTTCTCGACTTCTCGAATATCCGTCGCCCTCGCAATCACCTGCGTCGCCACAAAAAGCGATTCATCGAGCTGCGACGATATTTGCCTGCGTATTGCGGTAAAGAGTCCCGCGCCCAGCAGGACGACGATCGTACCAAGTGTCAGTGCGTACCATGCCGTTAGCCTGCGGCGCAGGTGACTCAGATTGTCGATCAAAGGCCCAACCGGTATCCGGCGCCGCGCAGCGTGTGGATCAGCTTGGGCTCGAAAGCGTCATCGATCTTGCGCCTGAGCCGGCGGACAAGGACTTCCAGAACGTTAGTGAACGGATCGTGATTTTCATCCCATACGTGTGCCGTTATTGCGGTACGTGTCACAACTATGCCAGTGTGCTGGACAAGAAATTCGAGGAGCGCGAATTCCTTGGCCGTGAGCGCAATGTCGACCCCGCTGCGCGTCACTGTGCGCGTCGGCAGGTCGACGTGGAGGTCCGCGACGTCGTATGCTTCGGCGGCAATACTTGGATGGCGTCTGGCCAGTGCCCTTATTCTCGCCGTCAGCTCCGCAAACGCGAACGGCTTGGTCAGGTAATCGTCCGCCCCGGACTCGAGCCCTCTGACGCGATCCTCGACAGCGTCCCGCGCGGTAAGCATCAGAATCGGAGTTTCGATGCCGCGTTCTCGGATAAGACGGCAGAGCTCGAAGCCAGTTCCGCCAGGAAGCAGCACATCCAGGACCATTACGTCGAAGCTGCCGAATAGCGCTCGCTCACGCCCTTCGGCGAAGGTGCGTGCACTGCTGACGTCTATATGCCCGTCGTGAAGACCGTCGGTGAGGGCGGCCGCGAGCTCCGGATCGTCTTCTACAAGAAGGACATGCATGGGGTCAGTGAGTCATGGGGGCCAAAGCCATACCGTCGCGGAAGGGGCTGCTTTCCCATATACTACATGGCGCGCTCGCGATAACAACAGGAGCGGCTCTTGGCTTACCCGTTTCACTCCGCCTCAAAATGACGAGTCTCCCTGACGCCCGTCCACCGCTATCAATCCTCTCCGATGACGAGATGATGTTCCGCGATGCCGTCGCGGCCTTCGCAGCCAGCGAGGTTGCACCGCGAGTAAAGGCCATGGAACAGGCCGGAAAGTTTGACCGGGATCTGATTCCGCAATACTTCGGTCTGGGGTTGATGGCGATCGAGGTCGACGAAAAATACGGCGGCTCCGGTGGCTCACTCATGATGGTGACGCTCGCTGTCGAGGAGCTGTCGAAGGTCGATGCGTCTGCTGCCATCGTATGCGATGTACAGAATACACTCGTCAACTACCCCATCGGACGTTACGGGACCGAGGCGCAGAAATCGAAGTACCTGAACCTTCTCTCGACCAGTTTGCTTGGATCCTACGCCCTCTCCGAAGCCGGATCCGGCTCTGACGCATTTGCACTCGCCACCCGCGCCGACAAACAGGGTGACCGATATGTGCTTAATGGTCGCAAGTTGTGGATCACCAACGGCGCCGAGGCCGGAGTGTATGTGGTCTTTGCGACAGTTGATTCAAGCGCTGGATACAAGGGTATCACTGCTTTCATCATCGAACGAGACTTTCCCGGTTTCAGCGTGGGCAAGAAGGAAGACAAGCTCGGAATCCGCGCATCATCCACCGTCGAGCTGGTACTCGATAATTGCGAAGTTCCGGAAGCGAACGTGCTGGGCCCGATCGGGCAGGGCTACAAGATTGCCATCGATACGTTGAATGGCGGCCGTGTAGGAATAGGCGCACAGATGATCGGCGTGGCGCAAGGCGCCCTCAACGCAGCGATATCGTACGTGAAAGAGCGACACCAGTTCGGCAAGCCGATCGCCGACATGCAGGCGATCCAGTTCCAGATCGCACAGGCCGCGACCGACATCGAGGCCGCGCGAATGCTCGTTTACAATGCCGCAAGGCTCAAGGACGCGGGACACGACATCGTCCGCGAGGGAGCGATGGCCAAGCTGCTTTCCTCGCAGGTGTGCGGGCACGTAACATCGCTATGCGTCGAGCTGTTTGGTGGATACGGCTATACGACCGACTATCCCGTTGAGAAGTTCTTTCGCGATGCCAAGATCGGTACCATATACGAAGGAACGTCCAATATGCAGCTCCAGACTATCGCGAAGTCGGTATTGCGCTGATAGCACTCCTGCGGAGTTCCCCCGAGCCACCATCTGCGACACAAAAGCGCAACTTTGACTCGACTCTTTGGGACTTGCCGCCAACTGCCGATCCTTGAACACGGGACGTACATGGAAATTCAACGTCAACGATCGCCCCGACAGCCCAGCGCCGTCGGGGCGCGGTAGATTACCCGACCATGTTTACTTCAGAATCAATCGCGTTTCTCAAACAACTTCTCGACACGCCGGGTCCATCTGGATTTGAAGGGGCGCCTGCGAAGGTATGGCGTGCAGAGGCCGCTAGCTTCGCCACGGTGACTGCCGATGTAGCTGGCAATTCAATGGCTGTCGTCAATCCGGAAGGCTCGCCGACCATAATGCTCGCCGGCCACATCGACGAGATCGGTGTGATCGTCACGTATATCGACGACGATGGTTATGCCTACATCGCGCCGATTGGCGGTTGGGATCCTCAGGTGCTCGTGGGCCAGCGAATTCGATTCGTTGGGCGTCACGGCGAAGTCATTGGCGTCGTTGGAAAGGTCCCGATCCATATCATTCGGCCGGAAGACCGCGAGAAAGGCGCCCGAATGCGTGAGTTGTGGGTCGACATCGGTGTGCGCAACAAGAAAGAGTGTCTTGCGATGCTGTCGGTAGGCGATCCTGGCGTTATCGATGCGCATGCGATCGAAATGCCCAATTCGAGGCTCGTTTCCCGCTCGATCGATAATCGCATTGGTGCTTTCACCGTGCTCGAAGCTCTGCGTCGCTACTCTGAAAAACCCGGCAAGGCGAGGGTTGTGGCCGTAGCGACGGCCCAGGAGGAGATCGCCTACCACGGTGGCGGCGCCATCGTGGGAGCATCGTCTCTGCAACCACAGATGGCGATTGTGGTCGACGTGACGTTTGCAGTGGATCATCCTAACATCGAAAAAAAGGAGCATGGAGAGGCGAAGCTCGATGGCGGCCCCGTGCTGACACGTGGTGCGGTGGTGTCGCCGGTGGTGTTTGGATTGCTTCGCGACGTCGCGGAAAAGAAAAAGATTCCATTCACCGTTCACGCGGCTGGCCGAGATACTGGAACGGACGCCGATGCGATTCACATTGCGCGCGAAGGCGTTGCAACCGGACTCGTCTCGATTCCCAACCGGTACATGCACTCGCCAAATGAGATGGTGTCGTTGAATGATGTGGACAACGTCGCGGAGCTTATTGCCGAGACATGTCGATCGGTTACGTCGAAGACGGACTTTACTGCGAGGTAGCGGTCGCCCGTCGAGGGCGCCACGCGAGCGAGTGCCGCGAAGCGACGCGCCGTCACGACTCGCTGTCACGACTCGCGATGACGGCCCGGGCTCAATCTGGTCGAGCTTGGCGCGCCAACTGTTTCTCCGTAACTCTGATAGATTCGAAGCGTGCCTCTGCCGATTCCCGATCCCCGAGATTCAGGTTTCACCACGACGACTATGGTGCCGCTGTACTGGGTGAGATATGGTGCTCTGGGGAAGCCAGTTCTTGTGCTTCTCCATGGTGGACCTGGGGCAGACCACAGATATCTACTTCCACAAATGCTCCACCTTGCTGAGCGATACGATTTGCTGTTGTACGACCAGCGTGGGGGAGGGCGGTCGCGTGCGACTGATAACTCTCCGATCGGATGGAAGGATCACGTGTCGGATCTGGCCTCGGTATGCAAAGAGTTCAGCCTTGAGACGCCGTCGCTGGTGGGCTACTCCTGGGGCTCGATGCTCGCGCTGCTCTACGCCACGGCGCAGCTTGATGACCCGGCGCTGCCGCGTCCGTCTCGGCTCCTCCTGATCAGCCCAGCGCCCGTGACCACCGCCTATCGCGCTGAGTTTGATGCAAATCTTCGCGCCCGTGGCCAGTCTGCCGCGATTGTGCAGGAGCGGGCTCGGCTCATGGCTTCGGATTTGCGCGAAACCAACCCGGATGCCTATCGCCAGCGAACTTTCGAGTTGGGAGTCGCCGGCTATTTCGCAAATCCGGACAACGCGCGCTACCTAACCCCGTTCAGGGTAGTCGGCCGCGTTCAGCAATCTACGTGGGAAAGCCTTGGAGATTTCGACATCCTGCCTGGCATCGAGCGGCTCCGCCTTCCGGCGCAAATCGTGTTCGGCCGTGACGATCCCATTCCCGCCGCGTCTTCCATTGATGTCTCTCGCGCACTGCAAACAGATCCGGTCGTGCTCAAAGACTGTGGTCACGTACCCTACGTTGAACAGCCCCAGAA
>JBDTAB010000010.1:0-4796 GCA_039924865.1 Gemmatimonadaceae bacterium
TCCGGTGGGCAGACTCCGTACTCGTTACGATGCCGCTCAGGGACCGCGCGGCACAGATGGTCTGGCCCAACATCTACGCCGACTACGTCCCCGCCGACGCGCCAAGCTGGCGGCGCATCACTTCCTACGTCAGAGACCAGAAGGTCGGCGGAATCCTCATGTCAATCGGCTCGCCGATCGAGATGGCGGTCAAACTCAACGCGCTCCAACGCGTCAGCGACCTGCCGCTCTTGGTGAGCGCCGATCTCGAAACTGGCGCCGGAATGCGCGCCCGCGGCGGATACTTTGTCCCCAACGGGATCGACCTGGGCGGTGCCACGGTCTTCCCATCAGAAATGGCCTACGGGGCCGCCAACGACACAGCCCTCACCTACACGGAAGGCCAAATCACCGCGATTGAGGGCAGAGCCCTCGGCATTCACATCAATTTTTCGCCGGTGATGGATGTCAATAACAACCCCGAAAACCCGGTAATAAACACCCGTTCCTACGGAGAAAACCCACAGGCGGTGGCGAGACTTGGCGCGGCCTTCATCCACGGGGTGCAGAATAACGGCATGATCGCGACAGCCAAGCACTTTCCGGGACACGGCGACACCCAAACCAACTCCCACCTCGCTCTCCCCATCGTCAACGTCACCAGGCCTCGACTCGATACCGTCGAGCTGGTGCCTTTTCGTGCAGCGATCAAGGCCGGCGTTGGCGCCGTGATGACCTTCCACGGCTCCATGCCGGCCCTCGATAGCACGGGTGCACCGGGCACACTTTCCTCCAACGTCATTACAAAGCTCCTCCGCAACGAGCTCGGCTTCAACGGTCTCATCATCTCCGATGCCATGGATATGAAGGGAGTCACCGACATGTACGGCGCAACCGAGGCGATCAAGCGAGCCGTCGCGGCCGGCGTGGACGTCCTCATCCAGCCAGTTGATGTGCCAGCTGCCATTGACGCCGTAGTGGACGGCGTGACCGAAGGGCGCTACACCGAAACACGCGTCTCCGAATCAGCACGCCGCATCCTCGAGACCAAACGCCTCCTGCACCTCGACCGCGAACGCTACGTCAATCTCGACTCCCTCCGCGCAATCGTCGGAGATAGCTCCCACGTCGCAGCTGCCCAGGCCGCCGCGGATCGCTCCATCACCGTCGTGCGCGATTCGCTGCACATGCTGCCGCTCAAGCTCACAACCGGAACGAAAGTCCTATCCATAACTGTCGCCCGCCGAACTGATCTCGCCGCTGGCTCGGCGTTCAACGCCACAATCGCAAAATCGGTCCCCGGTTTGCAGCAGGAGTTTGTGATGTCCGACGATCCCGCGGTCAATTACGCGCGCCTCGAGAACATGGCCGACTCTGCAGATGTCACCATCGTCTCCTCATATGTGGGACAGAGCTGGAACGTGACGAGTGTCGATGCACCACAAACGTTTGCCGATTGGATCGGACGTATGGTCGCGAAAGGAAGAAAAGTCGTCGTGGTTGCGTTCGGAAATCCATACCTACTGTCGCAGATCCCCACTGCACCAGAATACGTCGTTGCATGGGACAGCGCACCGGTGAGTCAGAATTCAGCTGCACGCGTTCTACTCGGCATAACGCCGCCATTGGGCCATCTACCGATCACGATCCCGCCAGTCGCAATGCGCGGAGCTGGCTTGACCTTGAGGCGTTGAAGTCGTATATCAACTGCACTGACACGGCGCTGATTCGATTGTGAATTGTCCTTGACTTTAGTCACATTATGTGACTAATTTGCTTCGTGAGCAGAGAGCCCCGCGGGAAACGTCAGCGGTACAGTGTTGATGTAGTCGCACTGACGCCGAAGGATGATGAGCTCGCGGTATTACTTGAGCGACGTCCTGCAGGAGGACGCGACCGGTCCACAAGGTGGGTAATCCCGTGGACTGAAGCAAAAACTGGTGAAGGACTTCCGGATTTGTCGCAGCGCGCAATACGGAACTCCACCGGGACCGCTACAATCTGGAACACGCAAGTTGGCGCGTTCACCGGTGGACCACATCCCGGCGATTCCGAGCTATCAATCCTGTACCTCGCGCTTGTTCCAATGGGACAGAGCACGGTTCCCGACGAACACTTCGCATGGTTCCGATTGAGTGAGCTTCCACCTCTCTCCGAACGCCAGGGTCAGATGCTGCAGGAAGCGGTAGCCGAAGTGCGCGACCGACTCGATCTGGATCCCGTTGCATTCAAACTGTTGCCCGCGACATTTACATTGAGCGAGCTGCAGCAGATTTACGAGATGTTACTCGGACGCCGGCTGCACAAGGCCAGCTTTCGGCGCGCACTCGCCGCCGCTGCACTCGTTGAACCAACAGACGAATGGCGTAGCGAAGGACGCGGCAGGCCAGCGCAGCTTTATCGCTTCGGCCCCCGCAAGCGTCGCCGATCGAGACGAGGAGTCAGGTTCGATCTGCTGGGATGAGCGTGATCTCGCAATGGAAGGAACTCGATAACAATCAGCGCGGTGCGCTGGTAGCCAGCTTCCTCGGCTGGACGCTCGACGCATTCGATTTCTTCCTCATGGTGTTCATGCTCGGCGCCATCGCGAAGGAATTCGGCACCAATGTTACATCAGTTGCATTTGCCCTCACTCTGACACTCGCCGCGCGCCCACTTGGCGCGCTTGTGTTCGGGATGCTGGCCGACCGCTATGGTCGCAGACCAGTCTTGATGATCGACATCCTTCTATTCTCCATCATCGAGTTCGCATCCGCATTTGCACCGACTCTCGTAGTGCTGCTCATATTGCGCGCTGCATTCGGATTTGCCATGGGCGGAGAGTGGGGACTTGGTGCCTCGCTCACCATGGAGACCATCCCCGCAAAAGCGCGTGGGATAGCGTCCGGTCTGCTGCAAACCGGCTACCCGTTCGGGTACCTGCTCGCGTCAGTCGTGTACGGATTGCTGTTCGACAGCATTGGATGGCGCGGAATGTTCATGGTCGGCGTACTTCCCGCGCTGTTGGTGTTGTTCATCCGCAGGAACGTGAAGGAATCGCCCGCGTGGCATAGCATGCGCGCGGCGCCGAGGCAGAGTTTGGGGAAGGTGCTGAAAACTCGGTGGCCGTTGTTCATCTACGTGGTAGTGCTGATGACAGCGTTCAATCTGTTCAGTCATGGCACCCAGGATCTGTATCCCACGTTCCTGCAGGTACAGCACAAGCTCTCAACGCACACCGTGAGCATCATCGCCATCGTCGGCAACGTCGGAGCGATCACCGGTGGTCTGCTTTTTGGTGCGTTCTCGCAACGGGTGGGCCGCAGGAAAGCGATAATGTTTGGCGCGCTCATAGCGCTTCCGATTATTCCGCTGTGGGCATTCAGTGCAACGCCAGTGTTGCTTGGAATCGGTGCGTTCCTGATGCAGGTAGCGGTACAGGGCGCGTGGGGTGTGATTCCGGTCCATCTAAACGAGCTCTCGCCGGACGAAGTGCGCGGGACATTTCCCGGTTTCGCGTACCAGCTCGGCAATCTCCTCGCGTCCGGCAACGCCACCATCCAGGCTGGGCTTGCTGCTGATCACGGCGGCAACTACGCGTTCGCGCTCGCAGCGATAGCGACGGGCGCGGCGGTGGCGATTGCGATTCTAACATTCTTCGGACCGGAAAAGCACGGCGTGGAGTTCGGAGTCAGAGGCGCGCCGCCGTCGTAGCGGATCTGTCTGGCGATTCCGTGAATCGCGTTGCAGCAACTCACTCCGTCATTCGCGCACTCCTCCGTCATTCCCGCACCCGATCCGTCATTCCCGCACCCGATCCGTCATTCCCGCGAAAGCGGGAACCCATTTACTGCCGACTCGCTTCGTTTGCGATCGGTCCGCAAGACGACTACCTCGTCATTCCCGCGAAAGCGGGAACCCATTTGCTGCCGACCCGCTTCGTTTGCGATCGGTCCGCAAGACGACCACCTCGTCATTCCCGCGAAAGCGGGAACCCATTTGCTGCCGACCGACTTTGATAATTCAGCCGCGCGTTCGGACCGATAACATGGGTCCCCGCTTTCGCGGGGATGACGGTGGAGAGCGGGTGCGCGCATAACGTATCGGGTGCGCGCATAACGGATCGGCGGGCGACAGCAGAAGGGCGGCTTCTCAGCCGCCCTATCCTACTTTTCGAACTCCGAGCCGCATCTCGATCTGTGGCCTGGGCTCCCCTCGTTCCGGCGGGTCGACCTCTGCGGATTCGTCAACGAGGTGGCTCAGCTTGTAATAGAGGTGCAACGCCTGGATCGGCGCGATATGGCTTGTGGGGCCTGCCTTGGCGACAACAGTCGCCTCCTCGCGGACTACACGCGGGAGCTTTTTCGCCTGCGGAAGCGACAGCAGACGGTAGATCTCAATCGAGTGTCGCGCCAGCAACGCGGCGCAAAGGGCATCCAGAAAGGCGAGCATAAGTCCTCCAGTCTGTTCGAATCTTAATGTACATATTGCAACTATTATCGGCAGAATGGAAGGGGTAATTAATCACAAAGTGTTAACAATTCGAGCGGGGTTCGGCTTTTTCATCGCACGGGCCCAGACGTCGCCTATCTGGTCGATTCGCTCCGGCACCGTCCGGACCGTAAAGTCCCGGGGGTCCAGCTCTGGCTTGAGCTCGTCCCATTCGAGAGGCGCCGACACGGTAGCTCCAGGGCGGGCGCGAACGCTGTAAACGGAAGCAATGGTTTTGCCGCGCGCGTTCTGGCCGAAATCGACGTAAATCTTGGACGTACTACGGTCGCTTAGCGGTCTTACGGTCGTCGCTGATCGGGGGTGAGCACCGGCAACTGCCTCCGCGA
>JBDTAB010000011.1:0-5544 GCA_039924865.1 Gemmatimonadaceae bacterium
AGCGGTTTTCTTGCGAGCACCTGCTTTCTTGCGTCCACCCTTCTTAGCTGCTGCCATGATTGCATCTCCTATCGGAGTTCACCTACCCGGCGTTCCCCCGGTGGGCCGCCTGGGCACAGCACGCGGAATGAAACCACTTGCCCGCGCCATCACGAATTCAGCGCATTTCGCGCAATACGAATTCGTAACTTCTAGAGAATATAGGGATCACGTATTTGCAAGGCAATACTTTAATTACAGATTTCGGAAGTGCCACAAACGGCATCTTCAAAAAACCGCCAGCAGATTGCCGACGGATTGCCAGCCATACCACTCAAATTGATTCGGAGTTGAACGCGTGAAAGCGCTTGTAAAAGAGGTCGCAGGTCCCGGTTTCGTAATGCGTGACGTCCCTGTTCCGCAGATCCGCGACGACGAAGTTCTGATCCGAGTTCGCCGCGCCGGCGTGTGTGGAACCGATGTGCATATCTACGAATGGGACGATTGGGCCAAGGGTCGTTGCCATCCACCGTTCACGGTCGGACACGAGTTCGCGGGTGACGTTGTGAGTGTCGGCAAGTTGGTTACAGACGTTCACGTTGACGATCGGGTAACAGCGGAAGGACACATCGTGGACGGTCGCTGTCTGCTCTGCCGCACTGGGAATTCGCACGTGTGTCCGCACATGAAGATCATCGGAGTTGACCGCGACGGCTGCTTCGCGGAGTACATCTCGATGCCCGCGACGAACGTCTGGCACCTGGACGAATCAACGCCTTACGAGATCGGCGCAATCATGGATCCCATGGGGAACGCCTTCCATACGGCGCTCACCGCGGACATCCCCGGATCGGTCGTTTTCATTACTGGTTGCGGACCGATCGGCATCTTCGCAGTAGGAATTTGCAAGGCAGCTGGCGCCTCGAGAATCATTGCGTCCGATGTGAACGAGACGCGGCTGGCACTCGCTCGCACGATGGGCGCGCATGAAGCCCTTCATCCATCGGAGGCGGCAGAAGCGGTCAAGCGAGCGACCGACGGTCTCGGTGCGGATGTCGTGTTGGAGATGTCCGGAGCACCCTCGGCGATTCATCAGGCACTCGATCTGGTGCGTGTCGGTGGACGAGTGCAGATGCTTGGAATACCCGCCAAGCCGATGGAGATAAACTTCGCAAATGAAGTAATCTTCAAAGGGATAACCATCTACGGAGTGGTGGGCCGACGGATGTACGAGACGTGGATCAAGATGACGCGATTTCTGCGATCCGGCGAGTTCGATCCAACGCCCGTTATCACACACCGGTTCCCGTTAGCCGAGTTCGATGCGGCGATCGCGGCGATCAAATCCGGCCACGCCGGAAAGGTCGTTTTCGAGATCGCGGATTGATTCGGGGCCGCAAACGGAACCGTGGGGACAGTCTACTTATCAGGTAAAACCATGATCAACAAAAACTTCGAAGCGTCGCTCAAGTCGTCCATCCAGCAGCTCAAGGACGAAAAGGTCTACAAGCGACTGAACTACCTGCAGACCGCGCAGTCGGCGCACGTGAAGATGGAGGGGCGCGGTGACGTCCTCATCCTCTCGTCGAACAACTACCTGGGATTCTGTGACGAACCCGACGTGGTAGAAGGTGGGATCGAGGGATTGCAGACATTCGGCGCCGGTACGGGCAGCGTGCGCTTTATCTGCGGCACCTTCACGATCCATCGTGACCTGGAGAAAGCGTTGGCCAAGTTCGTCGGCACGGAGGCGTCGCTCAGCTACGTGTCATGCTGGAACGCCAACGAGGGGCTTACCGCATCGATCGCCGCGGAGGGCGACGTGGTGCTTTCGGACTCGCTCAACCACGCGTCGATCATCGACTCGATGCGATTGGCGAAGGCCATCACCAAGTGCAGCACTGGCGTTTACGCGCACTCGGACATGGACGATCTTCGCGAGAAGCTGAAGGCAGCGAAATCGGCTCGCAGGCGCATCATCTGGACGGACGGGGTCTTCTCGATGGAAGGCAGTATCGCGAAGCTCCCCGAAATCCTGGACATCGCACGCACGCATGACGCGATCGTTGTCGTGGACGATTCCCACGCCACCGGCGTACTCGGCGCAACGGGTCGCGGTACAGCGGAACACTACGGAGTGGTTGGCGCAGTAGACGTCATCACATCTACGCTGGGCAAGGCACTGGGCGGTGCGGCGGGCGGCTTTGTGGCGGGTTCCGAGGCGCTGTGCGACATGCTGACTCAACGGTCGCGTCCGCAACTCTTCTCGAACGCGCTACCGCCAACGGTCGCGTCGAGCGCTCTTGCCGCGGTCACGCATCTGACCGGTCACCCGAACCTGGTCAAGCGGCTCCGGGACAACGCGAGCTATTTCCGGAAAGCCATCCAGGAGGCGGGATTCAAGCCATTACCGGGCGAAACGCCAATTGTGCCGATAATCGTTGGAGAGACGTCGGCGGCCATTCAGATGAGTGACATGTTGCTGGCTCAAGGCGTCTTTGTGACAGGCTTTGGCTTTCCAGTTGTGCCACAGGGCCAGGCGCGGATCCGCTGTCAGATCAGCGCCTCGCACTCCCGTGACGACCTGGATGCCGCTGTCGCTGCCATCACCTCCGTGGGGAGGCAGCTGAAGATCATCTCATAATGTAGGAGTCGTCATGCGCTGCACGCGCGCTGGTCTGTTAGCCGCTGTCCCCCTCGCCATCTGTCTTGCGGCCACTTCGGCGCACGCACAGCAGGAGCAACTGTTCCGGAATTCCTGGTTCTGGGGGCTACACGCCGGAACCACTGCAATTGGAACGCCGAACGCATCCACAACGCAGGCCGCTACGATAGGCGCCGACTGGATGATTACACGCACGGTCGGTGGGCTTTACGTAGCGTATGATCAGGCGAACTTCAACCGCACTTCGGGAATCGCCGACGGCTCGGCTGCGAACGGTATCCGACCGATCGCGATCCACGACATGAGAACGATCTCTGTTGGCGGCGTCGCATTCCCATGGCACAGGGACAAGTTCCGGCCGTACGCGGGACTTGGTTACGCGCTGAGTCTGGTTGCGAATGCTGCGGTACAGGCGGATTCGCTGGGTACGCCGACGCCTGTGGGGGTTCCACAATTTGTGGAGAATGCGAGAAGCCGATCATCGATCTTCGCGCTCCTTGGCGCGCAATGGCAGGTGAATCGAACCGCGATCTACGCGCAGGCGTCTTTCATTCCGTCAAGCGATCAGTTTTTGGTGACGAAGACGATAACGAGCATCTCGGCGGGTATCCGCTACAACTTCGGTAGCTCGATCTCGGATCAGTAACTCCGGCTAGCAGGATTTGTTAAAACGAGCATCGCGCCAGGAACGGCGCGATGCTCGTTTTAACGTTTGGACACGTAGTCGTTGTCTCGAACCAGCCATCGGAGAGGCCAGTCGGCGGCGTGTCGAATCCCAATTCGCGGTGTGACTTCGACGTCGGAGTCCGCGTATGTGGTGTGCTCGCGGATGACGAGGGAACCGCGCTGGAGCGATTGCCGATTCATGGTTCCATCGATGCCGAGCGCGAGACAGAGCTTGCCTGGCCCGTTGGTGAGATCCCGGTCGCGATGCGCGCGGGGGCGACGTTGGCGCATGAGATCGATTCCTTCGACAGGTTCGACGGCGCGAACGAGCACGGCGCTAGGCAGCCCAGCTTCGCGCGTGACGGCGTTGAAGCACCAGTACATGCCGTAGATGAAGTAGACGTACGCGATGCCGGGACGCTCGTACAGCGGCGCAGTGCGCGTGGTCAGGCCGGCAGCGGCGTGGCAGGCTGCGTCGTGTTCGCCGACGTAGGCCTCGGTCTCGACGATGATTCCGCTGGTGGTTCCAGCGGGTGTAGTGCATTGCAAGAGCATGCCGAGCATGTCGCGCGCGACGAGTTCGGTGTCGCGAGCGTAGAAGGATGGCGGGATTATCGCGGCGCGTTTCACGGGGTTACGGGCGCGACGACGGCGTCGGGCGCGGTTCAGGGGTTACGGGCGCGAACGACGCCCGTAGGGCGCGGCTCCGCCGCGCCTCGCTGGACCCAAAAATCACACGTTACCAAACGCGCGCCGCGGGCGACAACGTGAACGTCGTGACGCGGGGAAATCGGGGCGTACCAATCGCGCGGGCGACAACGCACGCGTCGTGGCGCGCGAAAATCGGGACGTACCAAGGCGCGGCGGAGCCGCGCCCTACCTGCGTACGGGCTTCTTTTTGGCGACGGGTTTGGGGGACGTGGTTGGTTTTTTCGCGACCTTGGCCGTCGCCGTTTTTTTGGCGGGTGCCTTGCGACCGCGGGTCGGTTTCGGCGGCTCGGCTGGTGTTACCGCAACGGGCTCCGCGACCTTCGGAGTCGGCGGAGTGGACGGTGCCGGCGACGAAGTGATTGCGGGAGTATCGTAGTCTACGACGCCTACCGAAAGCAGATCGAGCGGCAGCGTCGTTGTTGGCGTAGGGTGACGCTGAGACCTGCCGCCACCACCTCGTGCGCCCATTCCGCGCGGAACCGGTGCTGATGCGGGACGAACCGGAGCATTCGCAACCGCGGCCGCGCCAAGCTGATCGCCGATAGGAGCGGCGACCACAGCGGGGCGCACTTCGTAATCATCGCCACGACGACGCAGGTCAATTATGTCGGAGTCGTGTGCATCCTTGAGGATGCGCGTGAAGTTCTTCTCACTCAGGCTTTCGCTATCGCGGCCGAGCAGGTCGTGAGCAACACGACGAACATCGCTGGCTCGCGTTCCACCACCGTGACTCGCGATATGATCGACTGCGCGGCGCATGAGATCGAATGCCTCATCTCGCGTGAGGCGCACGCCCGAGACACCAATGCCATCGGCAGGCGCTTCCGCTCTTGGCGGCGGCGCTTGTCTCTCCGGCATTGCTGGACGAGACGAGATTGTCGAACTGACTGTGGGCCTTGCTTCTTCAACCGGCGGCACGGACTCGGCAGCAGCAACCGATGGTTGCACCTCCGAAGTCGCATCGACCGGCACAATGACCGGCACATCGACCGTCGCGTGCTCACCGGTGACGGTAGGCGTCGCGCCCTCGACGTGATCAGTGCGGGGCCGCTCGCGGTCGCGTCCGCGTCCACCGCGTCCGCGGCGGCTGCGTGATTCGCGTGGCGGCGGCGCTGCCGTTGTTGCGGCTGCAGTCGCTGTGTCATCCGATTCTTCCGAAGGTGCTTCAGCCGCAGCTGTCGCGCCGGCCTTCGGCAGGTCTACTTCGAGCTGACCGTTGTCCATCTTGTGCGATGTAAGGATGCCGCGATGCGCGGCTTCCTGCACGAAACGAGTGAACTTGGACATGCCAAGATTCTTCTCGTCGAATGAGCTGTCGATCTGCTGCATGACCTGCTTGAGCCGATCGGCGCGCATCACGTCACCGTTGCGCTTCATGCGCTCCACGGCTTCGCCGGCGAGTTGCCACGGATCCCACTTCGCGACGTCCTCCTCGCGAGTGTTCACGAGTCCGGCGAGCGCGTTGTAGCTGTAGTACTCATCGCAGTTCTGCACGAGCAGATCGCTCGACGACTCACGAATTC
>JBDTAB010000012.1:0-7015 GCA_039924865.1 Gemmatimonadaceae bacterium
GTAGATCGGCATCGTCAAACCGCTCGTGCGAAACGTCCGTCGCCTCGATCGCGGCCGTAACACGCTCTTCGCGCCCGCGCCGATGCCTTGTCTTGTCCTTCTTCAATTCGAACGGAGCCGACAGCGACTCGTCGATCTGCGGCATCTCGTCCGGATCTGGCTCGAGCTGCTGGGCGAGCAATTTCTGCTTGCGCACACGCGGCGGCTTGTACGTGTCGTCGAGCGCAGCGGCCAGTTCGGGGTTGGCAACTGGCACGATCTCGCGACCGACCAGCATGCGGATCGGATTCCACGACAGCGTAGCGGCCGCAAGCACGCTCAGTGCCAGCACGAAGATCAACCACGCGCCGACGGGGCCGGTGAGCATCGTCGTATAAAAGGCGATGAGCCCCCCGATGATTCCGGAGAACACGTTGCTCTCGCGCGTCGCACCCATTGCGAGCGCAACACCGAACGGGAGCACGAGCACCATGCCGAGCAAAAAGATCAGCCAGGATCGATCCTTTCCTCCGCTCAGCCGTCCGAAGACACGAAGCGCATGCACGCCAAGGGCGATGGGAAGCAGCGCGGCGCCGGTCCAGCCGAACACCGTGATCAGTGCCCAAGCGACGTGCGAGCCGACCCAGCCAAAACTTCCTGAAGCCGTGGCAACGTGATGCAACTCGGTCCAGCCGCGCAGCATGAGCGCGCCCGCGAGGAACACCGCCAGCAGGAGGAATGCGATCGCCTGCACCTCCCGCCTGAGCCCGCTGTCCCTCACTTTATCGCTCCCGATCTGAGCCGAGCCTGGTTATCTGTCTCTCCCTGAAAACTGGCACGATTGGATATGCGTCCACTGTAGCGCACAGCGCAAGGTCTGCCAGAAAGCCGCCGTCGGCGAGCGCTCGACCGTGCGCGGAATCGCGGAACGCGGTGCCGATATCGTCGCCATAGTTACGGGCGAGCAGCGCGCATGAATGAGCAGCGTCGTTCATGGCGACGCCGGAAAGTCGCTTCGTAACCATTCTAACGTACCGGCCGGCGCACACTGCATCTTCCAGCGCGTAGTGCCCATCCTGCCCCGAGCACGCAACTGTTACGTCGGCGCCGCCGCGCAGTGCTGTCCGGAGCATTGCCGTAACCACCGAGAGGTTGACGTACGCCGCAACCACTATATCAGTGGCGCCCTGCGCGCCCACCAGAGCTCGAGTCCCGTTCGTGGTCGTCAGCAACACCGTACGCCCACCAATCGCTTCCGCCGTAAACTGCGCTGGTGAATTACCAAGATCAAATCCTTCGATCGGAAGCATCTTGCGTTCGCCTGCGAGTAGTACGTCGCCCCGCTCGAACTGGCGAGCCCGCGTCATGAGTTCATCGGCATTCACAAAGGGAACAACAGCGCGCGCTCCATTACCGAGCGCGGTCACGATAGTTGTGGACGCTCTCAGAACGTCGATGACGGCAACAACGCGACCAGACGAATCGGCTGCCGCAAGTTCACCTGCCGTCAGATATACATCTAACCGCAATTGCCTATACCCCTACGTGAGCTCCGCGATGAGCGCGGCGCCCTCGCGCTCGAGAAACTTCGTGTCGACCTTGCCCGCCTGGAAATCGGCGTTGTGCATCACGCGCGCGAGGAACGGTATCGTCGTGGTGACGCCTTCAACGATGAAGCTCTCCAGCGCAATCTGCATCCGCCGGATCGCCTCTTCGCGAGTGTTTCCCTGACAGATCAGTTTCGCGAGGAGCGAGTCGTAATACGGCGGCACGGTGTAATCGGTGTACACGTGCGTATCGAGACGGACACCGGGACCGCCGGGTGGATGAAACACCGCGACCCTTCCCGGCGACGGCTGGAAATTGCGCGCGGGATCCTCGGCGTTGACTCTGCATTCGATCACATGACCCCGCAACGCTGGCATTGCCTGAATGCTCAACGGTTCGCCGGCCGCAACCCGAATTTGCTCCTTCACCAGATCGATTCCGGTCAGCATCTCCGTTACGGGGTGCTCAACCTGGATTCGTGTGTTCATCTCCATGAAGTAGAACGAATTGTCTTCGTTCAACAACATTTCGATCGTTCCCGCACCAACGTAGTTGATCGACTTGGCGCCCCGAACAGCGGCATCGCCCATCGCCTTGCGCAATTCCGGAGTCATCGCGGGGCTCGGCGCTTCCTCGATCAGCTTCTGATGCCGGCGCTGTACCGAGCAATCGCGTTCCCCAAGGTGAATCACGTGTCCATGTGAATCCCCCATTATCTGGAATTCGATATGACGCGGACGCGCCAGGTACTTCTCGACGTACACGTCACCATTGCCGAACGCGGAGAGTGCTTCGGATCGCGCAAGCTGGAATGCTCGCTCAAAATCGTCGGGATCCGCCGCAACGCGCATTCCCTTTCCGCCGCCGCCGGCGGAGGCCTTGATGATTACAGGGAAGCCGATCTCGTTGGCGAAGTGCAACGCCTCCTCGACGTCTTCTACGGGACCGGGCGATCCGGGAATGATCGGAACTCCGACCGCCTGCATCGCGCGACGCGCGGAAGCCTTGTCGCCCATCACGCGAATCTGTTCCGCGGTCGGGCCTATGAACGCGATGTTCGACGCGACGCATGTCTCCGCGAATTCGGCGTTCTCGGCGAGAAATCCGTAACCCGGGTGAATGGCATCGGCACCGGTGATCTCGGCCGCCGCTATGAGACGCGGAATGTTGAGATACGACTCGCGCGCCGGCGGTGGGCCGATGCAGACATCGTCGTCCGCAAAGCGCACATGGAGTGATTCGCGGTCCGCTTCCGAATAAACCGCTACCGTCTGTACTCCAAGTTCCTTGCAGGCACGTATTACCCGCAGCGCTATCTCGCCACGGTTCGCTATGAGAATCTTGTTAAACACCGCTGCTATGATCCCGTTTCAGTAAACGCATCCCAACTCGTGTCGCTCGCGCCCGCAACACCCTGTACCCGCAGCGCAAACTCGCTCGGACTGGTTGCTGCGTTGAGTGCGGCATCGTAGGTGATGATACCCTTGGTGTACCAGTGCATGAGACTCTGGTCGAAGCTCTGCATCCCGTACTGCACGGTACCTTCGCGTATCAGGTCCGGAATGTTGAGCGACTTTTCGGTGTCGCGAATGTTGTCGCGAACGGCCTGCGTATTGATCAGCACTTCCGCTGCTGGTACTCGACCCATGCCATCCTTGCGAGGCACCAGTCGGAGAGAAATAATGGCGTGCAGAGCCGATGACAGCATGAAGCGTACTTCGCTCGCCTGATTGGGCGGGTAGAACGACAAGATGCGGTTGACTGTCTGCGTAGCGTCGGTCGTGTGAAGTGTCGAGAAGACAAGGTGACCCGTATCCGCCGCCTGCAACGCGGTGTCCAGTGTTTCGAGATCGCGTATCTCACCCACGAGAATCACATCCGGATCCTGACGCAGCACGCGCCGCAACGCCTGCGCGAACGTAGTGGTGTCGTTTCCCACTTCGCGCTGGTTGATGTGCGAATTGACGTCCCGATGCAGAAACTCGATCGGATCTTCGATCGTGATCACGTTGGCAAAGCGATTCATGTTGATGTGCTGAATCATCGCTGCCAGCGCCGTCGACTTCCCCGATCCGGTGATCCCCGTCACGAGCACGAGCCCGCGCGGGGCCATCGCAATCTTTCCGGCGATGGGAGGAAGGTTCAATTCCTCGATCGTACGCGCCTGGAACGGAACAACGCGAAACGCATACGCGATCGTTCCGCGCTGTTGGTACGCGTTCACGCGAAAGCGGCCGACGCCCGGAACGCCCAGTGCATAATCGCTCTCCTTGACCGCGGCAAATTCCTTCATATGACGCGCCGTCATCGTCTGTTCAGCGATGTGACGCACGTCCTCGAGCCTGATCGCCGGAAGGTCCATCGGCACCAGATCGCCGTTGATGCGCAACGTCGGCGGACGACCGACCTTGATATGAAGGTCGGACGCACCACGCTGAACCATCTGCTGCAGAATCTGTTTGTAGTCGAAACTCGATGCGCCAGCCGGCGCGTCCGCTTCTGCGGTGCTCCCCATTATCCTGCCTAGGCGTTCGGGTCGATCAGGAACAGCACCTGACCGTATTCAACCGGCTGTGCGTTGTCGATAAGAATCTCGCGGACGACACCATCGAACTCGGACTCGATCTCGTTCATGATCTTCATCGCTTCGATGATGCAGAGTATTTGTCCCTTCGCGATTCGGTCACCGACTGCAACATATTGTTTGGCACCGGGTTCCGGGGCGAAATAATACGTTCCGACCATCGGTGACTTGACTTCGAGATACGCGGCACGTGCCTCATCGGCGCGCGCGGCCGCAACGGTCTCGGCGCTCGGTGCCGGAGGTTCCGCGGCTGCTACGGGCTGGGCGGCCATCGGAACCTGCATCGTCAGCTGCGGTGCAGCCGACATGCCTCCGCGCTGTTGCGGCGTTTTGGAGAGGCGGATCTTCATCCCCTTCTCGGTTGAGATCTCTATCGAGTCAACCGTAGACTCATCCAGCATCTCGACCAGCTTCTTCACATAGCGCAGATCAATCACGCGGACAGCTCCAGCAGTTCGTGGGTAAAATCGGTGAGTATGCGCGGGCCATCCGCGCCAAGATATACGTCGTCCTCGATCCGAATGCCGCCCCACTCCGGTCGATAAATGCCCGGTTCAATGGTGACGACCGTATCGGTCGGGAGTTTCGCGGCCGCGGTTCGCGCGAGCCTGGGTGCCTCATGTACTTCCAGCCCTATCCCATGACCGAGCGAGTGGCCAAAGTCGTCGCCGTGCCCGGCAGCCGATATATAATCGCGAGCTACGGCGTCTGCGCTGGCACCACTCATCCCTGCGCGTACGGCGCCGGAAGCTCGTTCGTTGGCTTCGCGCACGATCCCGTACACGGAACGCACTTCGTCACTCGCGTGCCCCACAACCACGGTACGCGTGATATCGGAGCAATATCCGCCAAACTCGGCGCCAAAATCGAGCAGCAGCAGATCGTCGCGTTCGATGGCGCGCCCGCTGGCTCGCGCGTGCGGCAGCGCCGATCGCGGGCCCGACGCGACAATTGCTTCGAATGGATGCGCTTCGCTGCCCTCATCCCTCAGCGCCTTTTCGAGAATGCCTGCCACTTGAAGCTCTGTGAGCCCCGAACGCACTTCCTGCAGCGTATTGGACAGTGCGCGAGTCGCGATTCCGGCGGCACGCTCGATCAAGGCAACTTCGTCCGCGTCCTTCGATTCGCGCAACCCCTCGATGATGTCACCCTGCGGACGCCACTGCCACCGCGCGCCCGCCGCGTCGTCGAGGAATCGTTGAAATTCGCGGTGCGTCACGTGCGCTGATTCAAAACCGATCAACGCGCGACCCGCGAGATGACCGAGCTCGCTCCACAATCCGTCCCACAGACTTGTCGCTTCCACGCGAATCCGAACCAGATCTCCGACTTCCTCCGCGACCTGCGTCTGATATCGAAAATCGGTGATGAGTACCCCATCACGCGGCGTAACCAGCAACAGCGCGCTCGAGCCGGAGAATCCGGTGAGGTAACGAATGTTGGCGCGCCCTGTAACCAGCAGCGCGTCCAGATAGTGCTCCGTCAGCGACGCTGTCACCAGTGCGAGCCGCGCGGGTCTTCGATCTGTCACGATAGAACCGTGCGGAGGCGCATGGTCAGGCCGCGAAGAGCAGCCTCGTATCCGTAGCTTCCCAATCCGCAGATCACAGCAACGGCTCCGCCGGCCAGGACGAGCCGATGCCGCTCCGGCTCTCTCGCGTGCACGTTGCTCAGGTGTACTTCCACGTACGGCACCGACACCGCGGCGAACGCATCGCGAATGGCAAGACTCGTGTGTGCGTAAGCGCCCGGATTGATAATTGCGCCATCGCACGCGGCGTGTAGCCGTTGCACTTCCGTAATCAGCTCGCCCTCGCTGTTGGACTGGAAGAAGCTGAGTGTCGCGTCAACATCCTTCGCCACTTGTGCGAGGCCCGCTTCGATCTGCGCGAGCGATTCGGTCCCGTAAATAGCTGGCTCGCGAACACCGAGCATGTTGAGATTCGGGCCGTTTATGACGGCTATACGTAACATCCCTGCCATGTATCAGGACCGCGAACTGCCGGTCCGACCGTCGCCGAACGCGCCCGAGAGGCGCTGAGCCGCCGAGACGTCGCCGGCGTCTGGTTGCGTGGAGGCGAACAGCTCCGAGAGTTGCGAACGGCGATCTGCTGCCAGCTCGACACGCTCGTTAGGCGTCACCGCACCGATTCGTGCAAAGAACTCGCGCACAGTTTCTCGCGGCACGGTTGCAGCAGTCGCCGCACGCTCCTCCGCCTCGAGCTCGAGTATCCGTTTGTGCAATTCGGGATCGTTGCGTCTCACCACAAGCTCGCGGTAGACCGCCAGAGCCTCTCCACGGTGCCCCTGCTGGACGTACAACTCCGCCATTGTCACCGTTACGAACGGAGACGCCGGAGGCGGTTCTGCGGGCTCTGAGGGCGCGTGAGGACTACCCACATCAGGCGACGGCGCCTTTTCGGAACGCCCCTCGCCGAGCTCTTCCGAAGTTGGAGCGAAATCAGCAGCCTCGTCCGGCATGAAGTCAGCGAGGCGGAGCGATCCTGGTTCGCCGGTCGCGGACACCGGTGCGCTTGAAGGCTGCTGCTCGATTTCAAATTCCTGGGTTGCAGTGGAATGCCACGGGCCCTCCAGAATGCCGGCCTCAGAGCCACCGGTGGCTGCATCCGCTGATTCCATCGGTTGATCGTCGTCCGAACTCTCCGGTTGCATCGCTGAAGGCCACTCGGTCACTTCGAATGGCTGGCCCGACTCTGCTTCCGTGTAGGGGTCGGCTTCTGCGCCCTGCGCGTCCTGAGCGGGCTCGTCGGCCATGATCCGCAGCTGTTGCGTGTCCGGCTCGGAGAAGATGTCTTCCAGCCTCACAGCCGATTCATTGGGCTCCGGCTCCGGACGCACCGTGGGTGGTGCCTGCCGCTCGGAGACGGGCGGATGCTGTCCGTC
>JBDTAB010000013.1:0-7175 GCA_039924865.1 Gemmatimonadaceae bacterium
GTGAGTTTGCGTTCGTGCGCACCTGTTGCATCCGAGATGTACAACTCGGTGGGATGGGTCATGTCGGTTGCCACATACGCGATCTGATTGTGCTTCGCGTTGATATCCCAGCCGCGCAGTGCGTGTCGACCGCCGAGGATTTCCTTCACAGTTCTGGTTTTCGGATTCACATTGAAGAGAGCCGCGCGTCCGCCGACTGCGGCGCTCATCACTATGTTGCCATCAGGAATCCAGTTGAATTGCTGCGGCTCATACTTGAAATCCCCAAGCACGTTGTCTGGAGTGCCACCGGATGCGGAAACTGTATAGATGCGCTGGGAAGCCGTGCGCGATTGTGCACCGCTGAACGCAATGAGCCGAGAGTCCGGCGACCAGCTGACAGATCGCTTCTGGCCAGTCATGTGAGTGACGCGCCTGGGCGCGCCGCTGCCATCGCTCGGGATTACAAAAATATCAGCGTCGTCGCGCGGCGTTTCATCACGAACTGAATCGTACGGTAATTTGGAAAGCGAATCGCGCTCCGCTTGTACTACCGAGTCGGCGCGCAGCGATGCGTCGGCGACGAAGGCTATAAATTTCCCATCGGGCGAAATCACGGCGTTCCGGTGAGAGTACTGCGTATTCGTCAACATCTTCTTCGCAGATCCGTCGTACGCCTGAATCCAGATTTGCTCCGCGTTGTAGCGTTGTGCCTCGCTACGGCTCGGTACGAAGCCAGCGTCATTGTTCTTGAATCGTGAGTCTGTGAACTGCATACCGTCGAATCGCTTTGGATCGACTGGTTTGGTCACAGCATCAAACGGGGGACGAGAAAGACGGCCCATCGATGCGTACGGGCCTGCCGCGCGCTTGCTGGTGTCACGCGGCGGATTCTTGCTCGTGTCTGCCTCTGTCCACACACCTACGCGATTGTCTGCGCTGGTCGATGTCGCATTGGGGTAGTCTTCCATTTGGAAGGCCTCTCCGCTCGGTACGTCCATCCGGAGTGCCCAGCGTGAACCCTTGCTGTCCGGGCGCTTGGAGGTGAAAAACAGGTACTTGCCGTCCGGTGAGAAATGCGGGTTGCTGCTCTCGAACCCAGACGATGTATAGCGTATGGATTCGCCGGTCGTTGTGGGAACGACCCACACTTCGGAGTGACGCTTGTTCTCTTTCTCCCGTACGGTCACCACGGTGAACGCGACAAGCTTGCCGTCGGGCGAGATCTCGGGCGCCGAGAGGTTGGTGATCTTGTAATAGTCAGAGGGCGTGAAGGCGCGTTTCGTGGATGATTGCTGCGCGGTTCCGGTCTGTGCGACCGCTGTGATCAGGGCGACGGATGTCGCTAATAGGGCGGCTCGATGCATGGTCAACTCGTGGAGGGCGATAGGCTGGCGAGAGGCGTTCAGAGCTATACGTCCAATCCGAGATAATCGCTAGGGTTCGAACCGAGGAAAATCGCTCCAATGCGGCCAGTCCTGCTGATACTTTCAGCTAGCGGCGTGCCGATACTTACGGCATGCGCTCCATCCCTCGAATCCACCCCGTTGGTGGCACAGTTCTGTGCCTGTTACTGGCGGCGGCGGCGATCCCGGCTTTTGCGCGCGATTCGAGCAGCCATCCAGGATCGGCGCACGGAACACCCGTCCGAGTGCCGGCGCCGAAAGTGGCACTTTCTTCACGCGAAGGGATCAATATGGTTCCAATCGCTGAGCGCGCTGATACCAATACTGGCTTTAGCGGTGCTGTACGTGTGCACATTCTTTCCCCCGGGAGTGCGCCACCTGGTGTTTACGACGTTCCCTCGGGCGTGGCCGGACACTCGTTCGCGTTCATTGGAATCGTTCCGTTCAGCGCGAAGCTTGGCGAATTCGTTGGTACGTACCATATGGGTTACTGGCCGGCCGAACTGCACGGGGCGCGTTCCGAGGCGTACGACAATCCGGCCGGTTTCGTAGAGGTTACCGAAGCGAATGCCGGAGTGCATGTGTCCGATCATCTGACGCTGGGTGACTTCGTCACGCACGACGGCGCGCCGTTTCCAAAATATGTCGTATTACGCGAGGCGCTCCTCGATAAGATAGAACTGGTTCTGAACGATCTAGAGGCGCATGGAGTGCCGACGGAGCACATCAGGATTCTCTCGGGATTTCGAACGCCGTCGTACAACTTTGCCCTGGGTGACGCCAGCGGCCGGGCGCGGGAGAGCCGGCATCAGTATGGCGACGCTGTGGACATGATCGTGGACGCCAATCACGATGGCCGGATGGACGATCTGAACAACGATGGCCGAACTGATGTGGCCGACGTACGTGTCATCGAGTCAGCAGTGGATCGAGTAGAGCGGGCGCACCCGGAACTCGCGGGCGGGCTCGGCTTGTACCGGGAGATGGGTCCGAGTGGACCGTTCGCTCACATCGACGTCCGGGGCACGCGGGCGCGCTGGGGGACTGCCAGTCGCCCTATTTACGCCAGCGCGGCGTCGCGGGCGGCGTCCACGAGATCTGATCACCCCTTATCAAGTGGCCACTGTGAGGCCGAGGGCGCTTCGGCTGTTCTGTGTCAGGGGTTTCGCCACAGCCGATGACGGAGTTCCCGCCGCGTTGTCGGCGAGAGTTGCAGGTTCCAGCAATCAGGGTTCTCTTTACGTAACCTTGCTGTGGCGCTAGAGCGCCTCAGCCAGTCCTCCTGCACGCGATGCTGATGCCGATCAAAATGAAGCAAACCTTTCGTCGACTGAGCGTCGGCGCCTTCCTGGTTCTGACTCCCGTGGCGACGCTGTTGTCTCCCGCCGCCGCGATTGCTCAGCAACCCATCGCGTCCATCACGACGCCAATGCAGCAGTTCGGCCACAACATTGGCGACGACTACTGGCTTGCGAACTACGACCAGTTCTCGGCGTACTGGCACAAGCTCGCAGGAGAATCAGACCGAATGAAGCTTGTCGACATCGGCAAGACGGAAGAAGGCCGAACTCAGCTCATGGCGATCATCTCGTCGCCGGAGAACTTGAAGCATCTGGATCGATACAAGGAGATCTCCGCGCGGCTCGCGCATGCGGAGGGGCTCACAGATGCACAGGCCCACGCACTCGCTTCCGAAGGTAAGGCTGTTGTTTGGATTGATGGCGGGCTACACGCGAGCGAGGTGCTTGGAGCGGCGCAGCTGATGCAGACCGTATACGATCTCACGAGTCGCACCGATCCCGAGACGAAGCGCATCCTGAACGACTGCATCATTCTCGCCGTCCATGTAAATCCCGACGGTATGCAGCTGGTATCCAACTGGTACATGAGCGAGCCGGACACGCTCAAGCGCAACGAGAACGTGCCGCGACTGTGGCAGAAGTACACGGGCCACGACAACAACCGTGACTTCTACATGTCGAACCAGTCGGAGACGAAAAACATCAACCACGTTCTTTACTGGGATTGGTTCCCGCAGATCGTGTACAACCATCACCAGACTGGCCCCGCCGGCGCAGTGATGTTCTCGCCGCCCTTCAGAGATCCGTTCAATTACAACTTCGATCCCATGGTCGTAACGGACCTCGACCTTATTGGCGCGGCAATGCACGACAGGTTCAATCGCGAGCACAAGCCGGGCGTGGTGACACGCTCCGCGGCGAACTACTCCACGTGGTGGAACGGTGGCCTTCGCACGACGCCTTACTTCCACAACATGATTGGCCTGCTCACCGAGGCAATCGGGAATCCGACCCCCGAGAAGATTCCGTTTGTGCCGGAGATGCAGTTGCCGCGCGGCGACAATCCATATCCAATTGCGCCGCAGGTATGGCATTTCAAACAGTCGATTGACTACGAGATAACCGCGAACTACGCGGTTCTTGATCTCGCGTCTCGCCAGAAGGATGAATTTCTATACGATCTCTACTCGATGGGGAAGAACTCGATCGAGCGAGGGAGCCATGATAACTGGACGATATCCGGCGACCGGATTGCGTCTGTGGATTCAGCTGTCGCAGCGAGCGAGAAGGGAACACGCGCTGGGGGAACAGCCCCTGCCCAGTTCCGACGCGGCATCGACGACAAGTTCTTTACCAGCGTTCTTCATGACCCCGCCAAACGTGACCCTCGCGGCTACATAATTACCGCAGATCAGCCTGACTTTCCGACTGCGGTCAAGTTTGTCAACACGCTGCGTCACAACGGCATCGAAGTGGAGCGCGCTACCGCGGCGTTCACCGTCAATGGCAAGCAATATCCGGCCAACTCGTATGTAGTGATGGCGGCGCAGGCTTTCCGTCCATACGTGATGGACATGTTCGAACCACAGGATTACCCCAACGACTTCCCGTACCCCGGTGGTCCACCGACGCGGCCGTACGACAACACGGGTTACACGCTCGCCTACATGATGGGTGTTCGCTTCGATCGTATTCTTGACAGCTTCAACGGGCCGTTTGAGAAGGTGGCCGGCCTGGCCAGTCCGCTGGCAGGCACCGTGGCGGACGCGGGCGGCGCAACGGGTTTCCTGTTCTCGCATGCAGAGAACGACGCGTTCACGGTGGTGAATCGCCTGCTCAAAAATCACGCTGACGTGTACTGGCTGAAAGAGCCGGTGACGGCACACGGCAAGGCATATCCCGCCGGCACGTTCTACGTTTCGGCAGGTTCGGCCGCAATGCCCGTCATAACGAAGTCCGCCAAGGAATTGGGTGTGAGCTTCCAGGGCACCAGCACGCGACCCACAGCGAGCGATACGAAGCTGAAGCAGGAGCGGTTGGCGTTGTGGGACATGTATGGTGGCTCGATGCCATCCGGACAGATCCGCTGGATGTTGGAGCAGTTCGAGTTCCCGTACACGCTCGTGTATCCAAAGGACATCGACGGTGGCAAGCTCGACGGCAAGTTCGACGCGCTCATTCTTCCATCAGGTGCGATCAGTCTCGGGAGTGGTCGCGGCTTTGGCGGGAGTTCGCGCGATGCTGACATTCCGCAGGAATACCAGCACATGACCGGGCGACTGTCAGCAGACAAGAGCGCTCCTATGCTCAAGAAGTTCATGGAGGATGGTGGCAACGTCATAGCGATTGGCGGATCCACGTCTCTCGCGGAGATGATCGGGCTCCCGGTAAGCAACGCGCTTGTTGAACAAGCGCCGAACGGAGCTCCGAAGCCGCTCCCGGGTGACAAGTTCTACGTACCGGGCTCGATCCTGAACGTCGCGGTGAACAACAACCTTGGAATCGCCGCTGGTTCGCCAGCGCGCGCGGACGTCTTCTTCGACAATAGCCCGGCATTCCGGCTTGAGCCGAATGCAGCGCAGAAGGGTGTGCGGCCAATTGCATGGTTCGATTCGACGCATCCGCTCGTAAGTGGCTGGGCTTGGGGTCAGAATTATCTCGACGGAACAGTCGCGATGGCCGAGGCCAAGGTGGGAGCCGGGCAGCTATTCATGTTCGGACCCGAAATCACGTTCCGCGCACAGCCGCACGGGACGTTCCGGTTCCTGTTCAATGGGATATACGGAGGCGGGGACAAGTAGCGGCACGTCGCGCTGGTCACGGATAACAAATTGGCCGCTTGGCATTTGCCGAGCGGCCAATTTGTACCTCGCGAGCACCAGCCGCAGCTACAACCGGAGTGCAGCTGGACCCGCCAGAGACGCGAAGAATTGCGCGACTTGGGCGTGAACTGGGAATTCTCGCAAATACGCATCCGACCAGTCGCGCAAAAACCGATCTGTTGACGACGCTTCCACCATCGCCCAGACGCTACCGCCGAACCCCGCACCGAAAGCCGATGCCGCGACCGCTCCGAGTGCGAGCGCCTGCTTCACAAGTGCAATAGTCTCAGGGATCTGATTCTCCAGCGCGCTTTCGGCGCCACTCTGTGATTCCGCCACAAGGTTGCCAAAGGCGGTAAGATCGGCGCGTGCGAGCGCATCGCCTGCAGCGGGAATGATTTCGTTGGTTTCGGAGTGGAACTGATCAAATCGTTGTACTAGCGAGTCGGCGGGAAAGTCCCGCGAAGAACCCGTGCCCAGGTTTTCACGAATTCGGTCATGCGCGTCTGGCGACGACGAAATCGCCGCACCCATCGATATGTCCCCGCGACCCGTTGCTTCGCGCCAGGCATCGAGGCCCACGCTGAGTCTTCGCGACACCCGGTTGTATCGCTCTAGTGCCGCACCGGACTTTTCTGCGGTAACGCCACTCGACGCGATTACGAAACTGTAGCCGCGCGGCACTGCGATCGCGCGCTCGAATTTCACCGGGCAAAAAGAGTATTGGACGATGGTGGCGGGCCGGGAGCAGAGAATCGCCGTCTGGTCCTCGCTTCCGCCGAATGTTCCGACACCAGCGCTACCATGTAGCGCCTTGAAGCCCAGCCCGTTCTCGACGCTGCCGAGATATCCGCCTAAATCCTCTGCTGAGAGGATGTTGTCGCGGTACTCAGGCCGCTGCGGGAGCTCGTTGACTGCGGAGAGAGACAGAAACATTGCGACGACGAGTGCACTGGAACTGCTAACGCCGGCTGCATGCGGCAGGTCACTTGCAAATATGATGTCTGCACCGCGCATGGGTCCGCTGAAATTCATTGCGATGCGACGCGCCACGGTAATTGGATAATTGCACCATTGGCCGGGTTGGCCGGGAGTGTCAGCGGCGAGCGCGAACTCGGATGTCTCACCAGAATTCGCGTCGATTACACGAACAAGGCTGTGCTCGGCGCTATCGTCGCCCTTGCTTGTACTTGCTGACGTACTGCCGTCATTCCCGCGAAAGCGGGAATCCATTTCCTGCCGCGCGACTCCGATAGTGAAGTCGTGCCTCAAGATCGATAACATGGATCCCCGCTTTCGCGGGGATGACGGAGGTGGGTGCGGCGATGACGGAGGTGGGTGCGGCGATGACGGAGGGTCGTTCGGCGATGACGGAGGGTCGTGCGGCGATGACGGAGGGTCGTTCGGTGATGACGGGCCAGAGTCCGCAGCTACCGCGTCACCATGCCTCGCCTTCGCGACGACGCAGATGCCACGCTCCACTGCGCACAACAGGCTCCGGCCTCCGCCATAATCGGTGTGTTTGCCGAGTACTTCGATCCGGCCCGGAACCCAGAACGACAGCACATCATTGGGGCCGAGGCTGTCTGTTCCGAGCAATTCCGAAAGCATTCGTGTCAAGCCTGCGAAGCGAGATGCCTTGACTTGCGCCTCAGACTCGCTCATTC
>JBDTAB010000014.1:0-8739 GCA_039924865.1 Gemmatimonadaceae bacterium
CTGTGCGGCGGGACGCATGTGCGGAATACGGCTGAGATAGGACTGTTCAACATCGCGAGTGAATCCGGAGTCGCCGCGGGCGTACGGCGCATCGAAGCGATAACAGGGACGCACGCCTATGAGGCGGAACGCGAGCGCGAGCAGTTGCTGCGCAGTGTCAGCGACGCCGTAAAGGCGAACCCTGCGACGTTGTTGCGACGAGTGCACGCACTCACGGAAGAGCGAAAGGCACTTGAGAAGCGCGTCGCTGAGCTGATGCGCGGTGGCTCGGGCGGTACCAGCGGCCCGGTGCAGCAGGTGCTCGATGGAGCGACATCAGTCAACGGACTCCGGGTTGTTGCAAAGGAAGTTTCTGTTGCGGACGCAAAATCGCTTCAGGAGCTTGCGGATGCTGCGCGTGAATCCGCGCCCGATGCGGTGCTTGTTCTCGTGAGCGCCATGGAAGGCGGAAAGTTCGCGGTGATTGCCGCGGCTGGCGATGTGGCGCGGGAGCGCGGCGCGCGGGCCGATGTTGTGGTCAGGACGCTGACGCAGGAATTTGGCGGCCGAGGCGGTGGCAAGCCGCAGCTTGCCCAGGGCGGAGTTCCGAGTGCGGATGTATTTCCGGCACTACTGGCTCGCGCGGCTGCGATTGTCGCGGAACAGGTCGGATGAGCGGCAGTAGCGACTCGCTGGGCGAGTGGTTTGATCACGCGCTCGCAGACGTGCCCGGTGAACTCGCCGTCCGCATACGGACGGCACTTCATCCCGAGTGGCGAGACATGTATCTCGGCGGAGGAGCTGAAGTGGTTGGCGAGGCCGCTGTTGCGGAACTCGGCTCGCTGTTGCAACGAGGATGCGACACACGCAGGGCCGCTCCTTCACTTCTGACCGTGGATGCGCTTGTGACGTATGCGTGTGAATTGCTCGCGGTGAACGGGGACGATATCGGTGCGGGGGCTACTGCACTGCTCAATGCGCTATGCAACACGCTACCGAATACGGAGCCAGCAACGTGATTGTTATCCTGTTTACGGGCGGAACAATCGCCATGCGCAATGATTCATCCGCGCGCGGCAATACTCTCGCGTTGACCGGCGCCGACATTGTGAATGCGACGACGGGAATCGACAGCACAAGTGCGGTGGAGACGGAAGACTGGGGCCATTTCCCCGGCCCGCACATGACCATCGAGCGCATGTGGGCGTTGCGCAACCGAATCGCCGAGCACCTGGCACGTGAGGAAGTGCGTGGCGTGGTCGTCACGCACGGTACGGACACGATGGAGGAGTCCGCGTATGTTGCTGCGCGTTCGCTTGCGTCAGGCAAGCCGGTGGTCTTCACCGGCGCGATGCGCACTCAGAGCGACCTCGGCTGGGACGGCCCGGCGAATTTGTTCGAGGCCGTGCACGTCGCGGCGAGTCCGGCGTCTGTTGGACAGGGCGTAATGGTTGTCCTGAGCGGTCAGATATTTACCGCGATCGACGTAACCAAATCGAACACGCAACTGCTTGACGCGTTCGAGAGTCCAGGGCTTGGCCCGATTGGATATCTCGACGAAGGCGAGGTGATATATCGCCGCGAGCTTCCGCCAGCGTTTCCACAAATCATCCCTGTTGAGCCGGCAACACCAGTGGACGTGTTCTTCGCAGCCGCTGGTTGCGATTCGCGACTGCTGGATGCGGTGCGAGCCGAATCGCGCGGTGCGGTGATAGCGGCAATGGGTCGTGGTAACGTGCCGCCTGAGATGGTACCGGGCATCGGGCGCTACATCGCGGACGGGAAGCCGGTCGTGATTACATCGAGAACCGGTGGCGGCAGAGTGGGCCACACATACGCATATCCTGGCGGTGGTCGGACGCTCGAAGACATGGGCGCGATTCTGGCGGGGTCGCGGCGCCCACAGCAGGCACGCATCGATCTCATGCTGGCGCTCGGCGCACATGCAACCGACGGCGAGCTGCGCGCGCTGTTCTCGAACTAGAGTCGGATAGCGCACCGGATGCCGCTCATGCAACCGCCTGAGGCGGTCATCGAAATTACTCGCGTACTGGAAGATGCGGGGTTCGAAGCCTGGTGTGTGGGTGGGGGAGTGCGCGATGCGTTGCTCGGCATTCCGAACCTGGACTGGGACCTCACGACAAGTGCGAAGCCGCAGCACGTCCGGCGTCTTTTCAGGCGAACGATTCCAGTCGGAATTGAATTTGGGACGATTGGCGTTCTGGACGAGACAAACGTGATGCATGAAGTAACGACGTTCCGTTCTGACGTCGAGACTGACGGACGGCATGCGGTGGTCAAGTTCGGTGAGTCGCTGGAAGAAGATCTCGCGCGCCGCGACTTTACTATTAATGCAATTGCCTATTCTCCGTCACGTGACGAGTTACGCGACCCATTCGGCGGCCAGCGCGATCTTGCAGCGTGTATCCTGCGGGCGGTCGGCATCCCGAAGGAGCGGATGCGTGAGGACAGGTTGCGGGCGCTGCGAGCAATTCGGTTCGCGGCGCGGTTTGGCTTCGAGATGGATCCTGCGACGTGGCAGGCCATAGTTTCGAGCGCACCGCATCTTCATCGTCTCTCTCCGGAGCGGGTACAGCAGGAGATCGTCAAGACCATGAGTCAGGTCGCGCTTCCGAGCCGTGCGTTTGGAATGTGGCGGGACAGCGGAGCACTCGAGTCGCTGATACCGAGCATTGCGGGGGTCACTGATGTGCAACTACTGGCGCTCGACCATCTGCGGCGACCACTGCTCGCTCGGCGGCCGCAGCGTTTGCAGACCCGTCTCGCAGGGCTGTTTTCCGTCGCTCGACGTGACACAACGATCCCGACGCTCAAGGCGTTGCGATTCTCCAATGCAGACGTATCGTGGGTCGGCGGTCTGGTGGAGCGCTGGCACGACATGGGGCGTGAGATGAAGGCGGAGTTGATGAAGGCACAGCCACCGAGTGACGCGAAACTTAGAAGTTGGGCCGGCCGAACAGGCCGCACTCGGCTTGCGCCGGTACTCAGGCTCGCCGATGCGCACTGGTGGGCTGAGCGCGAGGCTGGGCAGCCAGCGCCAACGCGCGAGCGGGTGGAGTCCGTGTATCGGCGCGCAATTCGAATTGCGTATAGGGATCCAGTCGAGGTATCGGATCTCGCAGTCAACGGTGACGACCTGCTCACCGTTGGAATCACTGGAAAGCGCCTCGGCGAAACATTGCGCGCGCTTTTGCAGTATGTTCTCGAGGACCCAGCGCGCAACACTCGGGAGACTCTCTTGCAACGTGCGGAGAAGCTGTCATGATTTTTCGTGGACGGCCGCAACAGGTGACTGTGTGGCGCCGGTTCAGGTCGGGCCAGGATGGTTTCACCTTCGAAGAGACGATGGATGGGCTGTTCGAGGCGCATGTTGCGACGAATGCCGAACGAGCCGTTGACCTCTTGTACGTACTGAGCGAACACCTTCCGCCAGCTGTGGACATCTCGCTCACTGACCGCAGAACACAGGCGACGTGGGTTGGCAATGATGTCGCGCTTCCGGACGTGCGCGATGCGATTGCCCGCCTCAAGGTGCCAATGGCAACGTATGCCGGCGTAGACATTAGTGTCTACACGCCAGATGATCAGTTGTCACTCACCTCGGAGCTGGATCTTTACGCGATCGGGCGAAGTGATCGCTGGCTGTATCTGCTGCAGGCGCGTGGTCTGGAGCGGTACGCTGCCGTCGCACAGAAGGCATGGCGTGGGCAGCCATGGGATCGGTCACCGGCAAAAGTGCTGAGTACCGCGCTTGCCGCGACCGCGGATCGGCTCTCGCTTGCGGAAGAGTCATGACCCTCGCGGCACTGCTGGCCGCGATTGCGGCGGCACTCGCAAACGTTATCGGTGCAGCGCTCGTTACCGGGCGCAGAGTGTGGAGTGCACGCGATCTCGACATCATGATTGCGTTTTCCGGCGGCTTCATGATTTCGGTCGCCGTTGTCGACATGATACCCGACGCCGTCAAGGCACATGGAGCGACGGCTGGCTGGATGGTGCTTGCGGGCTATCTCGCGGTCCATCTTACGCAACACAACCTTGTGCCGCACTTCCATTTCGGCGAGGAGACGCACCATGTTACGCGCGCGGTTGGCATCTCGGCGCTGATCGGCCTGATGCTGCACATGCTGATGGACGGCGTAGCCATCGCCAGCGGTTTCGGTGCGGGCGGGAAGGTAGGAACGCTGGTTGTGGCGGCGATCATTCTGCACAAGCTGCCGGAAGGGTCGACCGTGTCGAGTCTGTTTCTCGCGGCGGGATTCAATCGCAGGAGCGCGCTTGGTGCTGCATCGCTGCTCGGGTTCGCCACTGTGGTCGGCGCATTACTTACGTTTTCGGTTGCTCCGTTGGCTGAGTACGGGCTGGCGCTATCCGGCGGTGTCACGGTTTACGTCGCGGCGTCGAATCTGGTTCCGGAGATTCAGCACAAGCACGACTGGCGTTTCCCCGTAGCGTTCTTTGGTGGCTGCGTCGCGTTCGGCGCGGGACATGCGATACTGGCGCTGGTATAAGCCACCATGAAACTGCCAAAGTCTCCTCGTCGCAAGCCCGACCCATCGTTATTTACAGCACCGACCGCGGCGCAACCGCTGGCAGCACGAATGCGTCCGCTCTCGCTCGAGGAATTCATCGGGCAGGAGCACCTGCTCGCTCCGGGCCGCGCGCTGCGCACGGCGATAGAACGCGGCACGATTGGCTCGATGATATTCTGGGGCCCCCCGGGTACAGGTAAGACGACGCTTGGCCGTCTGATTGCCCAGTATACGGACTCTGAATTCGTGCCGTTTTCAGCAGTTACGGAGGGTGTTCCGCGCGTACGCGAAATAGTTGCGGAAGCAGCGGAGAGGCTGCAACTTGGGCGCGCGACGATTCTGTTCGTGGACGAGATACATCGCTTCAACCGCGCGCAGCAGGACGCGTTCCTACCGCATGTAGAGCAGGGGACGATCACGCTGATCGGTGCTACGACAGAGAATCCATCTTTCGAAGTGAACGGCGCTCTGCTCTCCCGGATGCGTGTTTTCGTTCTGGAAGCGCTCACGGATGGTGATCTGGTTGCGGTCATCGACCGTGCGCTCAACGACCCCGAACGCGGGCTCGGTGCGCGCAAGATCACCATTTCCGATGACGCACGTGCGACTCTCGCGCGGGAGAGCGACGGTGATGCAAGGCGCGCACTGACGGCGCTCGAGGCTGCTTCGGTCGATGTTGGCGACGGTGGCGAGATCACTGTAGACACCATACGGGACGCCCTTCAGAAGCGGTTCGCGCTGCATGACAAGAGCGGTGAGGCGCATTTCAACCTGCTTTCTGCGCTGCACAAGAGTCTGCGCGGCAGCGATCCTAACGCGGCACTGTATTGGGCTGCACGAATGATCGAAGGTGGCGAGGATCCCATGACTATCTTCCGTCGATCAATCGCGATGGCTGCGGAAGACATCGGAGTTGCCGATCCGCAGGCGCTGCAGCTCGCGGTTGCTGCACGAACGGCATATCACATTCTCGGGCCGCCAGAAGGTTATCTGCCGCTCGCGGAGATGCTCGTGTATCTAGCGACCGCGCCAAAGTCGAACTCATCGTATCGCGCGCTTCATGCAGCGGTCGAGGCAGCACAGGCTACTCCGGGCGAAGGGCCGCCCATGAACCTCCGCAACGCTCCGACCAAGCTTATGAAAGAGCTTGGCTATCACGCGGGCTACAAGTACGCGCACGATAGTGAAGACGCCTACATCCCTCAGGAGTACCTACCTGAGAAGCTGCGCGGCTCCGTATTCTACGAACCTGGTCCCTTCGGATTCGAGCGCGATATCGCGAAGCGCCTTGCCTGGTGGGACGATCTGAAGAAGAAGGCTCAGGAAGGCGAGTAGCGTTTCACCGGGCGATGCTTCTCGAGAGCCAGCACAATACGCTCTGAAGCATGACCGTCCCAGCCCGCTGGTCTGGGTGGCGTTGCGTGTGCAACGGCCGACACCGAATCGGCGTACGCCCCGAGTATGCCGCGCGGAGTGAGCGGCCACGGAGCCATGTGGTTTGTTCCCTGATGGATCGTAATCGGTCGCTCTGTTTGTTCGCGCAGCGTAACGCACGGTACTCCGAGTGCTGTCGTCTCTTCCTGAATGCCGCCGGAATCCGTCAACACGCACTGCGCGCCGTCTGTCAGCGCGAGCATTTCCGTGTACCCGAGCGGTTGGAGAACTGTGAGTGGCGTAAGCATCGGGCCGAGATTGAAGTGCTCGATGTTCTTGAGTGTGCGCGGATGCAGCGGTAGCACGACGGGAAGCGACTCTGCGACGAGCGCAAGGCCCTCGAGCACGGCGGCAAGCGCAACCGGATCGTCCACGTTGGAAGGGCGGTGCAGAGTTGCCGCGACATAGTGACGGCGACGGAGTCCAAGGCGTTCGAGCGTATTAGTCGCGCGTGCGATGGGGAGCTGCAACATCAGTGTATCGATCATGACGTTGCCAACGAAAACAATCTTGTCGGCAGAAATGCCTTCGGCGCTGAGATTCTCGGCTGCGTCTTCCGACGGAGTGAGCAGGAGATCGGCCAAGCGATCTGTAATGACGCGGTTTATTTCTTCCGGCATGCGCCAGTCGTGGCTTCTGAGACCAGCCTCGACGTGAGCGATGTGCGCGTGCGTCTCCGTGCGAAGCTTGGAGGCAACGAGCGCTGTCGCCATGGTGGAGTTCACGTCACCGACCACGAGCACCCATTGGGGGTGTACCTTCATGAGAACGGGCTCGAAGGCTTCCATTATTCGCGCTGTCTGAACCGCATGGCTCGCTGTTCCGACATCCAGGTGATAATCCGGGTTCTTGATGCCGAGTTCACTGAAAAAGGTGTCGGACATCGCGGCGTCGTAGTGCTGGCCCGTGTGGACCAGAACCGCATCATGGCCAGAGGTTTCCAGAGCACGCAGGATTGGAGCAACTTTCATGAAGTTGGGGCGCGCGCCCGCAACGACCAGAACTTTTAAGTGATCAGTTGGCATTATGAGGGGTAAAGCTAGACAGGTGGGTAACAATGACCAACCAGCGGCACTTTCCGTGCAGAGGAGAAAGGGAACATGAAGAAAACATTTGTGATGTTGGCCGTAGCTGTGCTTGGAGGGTGTGCTTCGATGGGCGTTGGCGGTTTCAAGGAGCCGATCGTGAACTTCAACGACCTTCAGGTTGAGGGTATCGGCACCAAGGGGGGCACGGTTGATGTTGTTCTGAGCGTGTACAATCCGAACGGGTATCGTCTCGATGCGACCAAGCTCAACTACCGACTGCTGGTGGATACGACCTCTGTGGGCGAAGGTGTGTATGACACGCACTTCGCGGTTCAAAGCGGAGATTCATCGATTGTGCGACTCCCCGTCAATCTCAGCTTCAGCGGGCTCGCCGCGGCCGCAAAGCAACTCAAGGAAACTGGTTCCATCAATTACCGTGTGATGGGCGACGTGACTGTAGCGACTCCGGTCGGTAATTTCACGAAGCCGTTTAACCGCACGGGTCGCTTCTCAAATCTGTCAGGGATAACGCACTAGATATTGCCAAAAGAACTCATTGACCTCTCACCGCCGGCCGAGCGTGCGCTTCTGATTGGAGCGCCGCGCAAGGGCCGTAATGCGAAGCTCCGTACTGCCGAACATCTCGAAGAGCTGGCGCGCCTGGCCGACACTGCGGGCGCCATCGTCGTTGGTGAAGTGGTCCAGCAGATCGAGCGTCCCAATCCTGCGACGTACCTGGGGAAGGGCAAGGTAGAGGAACTCGGCCAGACAATCGCGGACACCGAAGCAACCCTGTTGTTGTTCGACGACGAGCTCAGTCCGAGTCAGGGCAAGAACATCGAGGATCTCACTGGCCGGCGCGTGATGGACCGCGCCGAGCTGATCCTGGATATCTTCGCGACACGTGCGCGAAGCTCTGAAGCAAAGATGCAGGTGGAACTCGCGCAACTTCAATACATGCTCCCGCGCCTCACGCGCATGTGGGCTCACTTGGAGAAGTTCCGCGGTGGTATTGGTGTTCGCGGTCCTGGCGAGACTCAGCTTGAAACTGATCGGCGACTTATCGGTCACCGCATCAAGGTGCTCACGCAACGACTGACTGAAGTGACCAAGTCGCGCGAAGTTCAGCGCGGCTCGCGCCGTGGCCAGTTCCAGGCAAGTCTGGTGGGCTACACCAACGCTGGCAAATCATCCATTTTGCGCGCGTTTACGAACGACGCTGGGATATTCGTGGAGAACAGGCTGTTCGCTACGCTTGATCCGTTGACGCGTGAGGTGGAACTCGCCGAAGGTGAATACGTGCTTGTGACGGATACCGTAGGATTTGTGCGCAAGCTGCCGCACCAGCTGGTGGCGAGCTTCCGCGCAACGCTTGAGGAGGTGCTCGAGGCGAACGTGTTGCTACACGTGATCGATATCGCCGATCCGCTCTGGGAAGAGCATCGGGCGGTCGTCGTCGAGGTACTCTCCGAACTTGGTGCCAGTCAGACTCCGGTCATCAACGTCTTCAACAAATCGGATCTGCTTCCCGAACACGAGTTTCAGGCGGTTCGCGATCGAATCTCGAATCTCATTCCGGACGCAGTTTTTGCGAGCACGGAAACCGAAGACGGGCTCGATGCGTTGAAGCGGGCGCTGCTTCGCAAGCTGCGCGCCGAACGTCGTGTGGTTGAACTGCGAGTCCCGTTATCAGATGGAAGGTTGATGGCGGAACTGCACCGCACGGGCGACGTCCTGTCGCAGCG
>JBDTAB010000015.1:0-24168 GCA_039924865.1 Gemmatimonadaceae bacterium
GCACGATGTGGGTACGATGTGGGTACGAACGCAAAAACCTCGGTACCGAACCTTCGGTACCGAGGAGTCATGTCGTTCTGTTACAACAACTTGCAACAAGCGGGTGATGGGGTTCGAACCCACGACATCCAGCTTGGGAAGCTGGCGCTCTACCAACTGAGCTACACCCGCAATCTCCCGCAAACAAAAGAGCCACAGATCGGGATTGAACCGATGACCGCTCGATTACGAATCGAGTGCTCTACCACTGAGCTACTGTGGCGTGATCGCGCGACTGCGATGGTACCGACGCGCCGTCCGATCTGCCTACGGAGTGGCCACAGTGGCCTGCCCCTTCATGCCCTCGCGCGGACTCGAACCGCGATGCCTTTCAGCACAAGCACCTCAAGCTTGCGTGTCTACCAATTTCACCACGAGGGCGGCCTTGAACACATTCAAAAGACCAACGTACCCGGCTCTGACACCGGTCCAAACTTCCGAACACCTTCAACATGGATTCGAACCCAACCTGCTACCGCGCCATTGGCGCGAACCCAACACGGGGCCGACGGGGGTCGAACCCGCGACCTCTCGAGTGACAGTCGAGTGCTCTAACCAAACTGAGCTACGGCCCCTTGCAACTGCTCCGGAAAGTACTCGACCGCCTGCTCCGACTCTCTCCAGCACTTCTCCCGCCAAACAGCGGGCCCAACAACCTAACCAAACTGCGTCCAACCCTATAGCCCCAAGGGGAATCGAACCCCTCTCTGCACCGTGAAAGGGTGCCGTCCTAACCGATAGACGATGGGGCCTCGACGGTCCATCCTTGAAAAAATAGCGCTAACGGGATTCGAACCCGTGTTTGGGCCTTGAGAGGGCCCCGTCCTAGTCCCCTAGACGATAGCGCCGACTGGCACTTCTCCGGCAAAATCGCCGAAAACAAGTGAAAAACTCCGGTTCTCCCGGAGCCCTGCAATATCGCCAGCTTACGGCCATTGGGTCAACCCGTGCCGTTGGGATGCTTTAGGCTTATAATAACGCTGCCAGGCAGTAATCACCGCCTTCACCCGAGCCGATCCGTGCGCGTCGTCACCGTAGGTGGTGGTCCCGCTGGTCTCTACTCTGCCCTCCTACTCAAGAAGGCCGAGCCGGCGCACGAAGTAATCGTTCTCGAGCGCAACCGGATGGGAGATACCTTCGGCTGGGGTGTCGTCTTCTCGGACCAGACGCTCGAGAACTTCCGCGCGGCGGACGAGCCGACGTTCCGCGAGATCGTCACCAACTTCGCGCACTGGGACGACATCGATGTCGTAATTGGAAACGAGACGATCACGTCGAGCGGTCACGGCTTTAGTGGCATCGCGCGACGGAGACTGCTCGATATCCTGCACCGCCGCGCCACTGCGCTCGGCGTCGACGTCCGCTACGACACACAGGTCCACAACCTCGCGTCGATCGACTCGATTCCTGGTTGCGCCAACGCAGATCTTGTGATCGCTGCCGACGGCATCAACAGCACGCTACGGCACGATCGCGCGCAAGCATTCGTGCCGCGCCTTGACGTTCGGCCAGCGAAGTTCGTCTGGTTCGGAACAACCTGTCCGTTCGAGGCGTTCACGTTCATGTTCGTCGAGAACGAGATGGGCGTGTTTCAGGCGCATTGCTACCGGTTTGAAGCGGGACTGTCAACGTTCATCGTGGAGTGCGACGAAGCGTCATGGCGCCGAGCGGGATTCGACAACGCCGACACGCAGACGACGATCTCGATCTGCGAACGCATGTTCTCCCGGTGGCTTGAAGGTCATCATCTACTGAGCAATGCGACCCACCGCGAGAGTTCGCCGTGGACCAGCTTCGTCAAGGTCACGAACGAGAGATGGTTCGACGGTAACGTCGTGCTCATCGGAGACGCGGCACACTCGGCGCACTTCTCGATAGGTTCGGGAACCAAGCTCGCCATGGAAGACGCGATTGCGCTGGCGCGCTCGGTTTCGCGACCGGTCCCCCTCTCGATCGCGCTCGAACAGTATCAGAGTGAGCGAATGATCGAGGCGCTCAGGTTGCAGAACGCGTCGCGTAATTCGATGGAGTGGTTCGAGAATGTTCGACGCTACATCCACCTCCCGCCTCAACAGTTCGCGTACAGCCTGCTTACGAGAAGCCAGCGCGTGAGCCACGAAAATCTTAGATTGCGCGACTCGGCCTATCTCGGCGATGTGGAACGATGGTTTGCGGCGACGGCGAACACGGAGATGTCGTGCGCACCCATGTTCACGCCCTACCAATTGCGGAGCATGACCCTCGCCAATCGCGTGGCCGTCGCTCCGATGGACATGTACCGTTCACATGACGGCACACCGGGCGATTTCCACGCCGTCCATCTCGGCGCGCGCGCACTTGGGGGCGCCGGATTGATATTCACCGAAATGGTGTGCGTCTCGCCAGAAGCACGCATTACACTGGGTTGCGCAGGCATGTATACCGGCGAACATGCGTACGCGTGGCGACGCATTGTCGGCTTCGTGCACGCCGAGAGTGGCGCCAAGATCTGCCTGCAGCTCGGGCATTCCGGGCGGCGGGGATCAGCAAAGCTTCCGTGGGAGGCCAGCCACGCGTCACTCGAGAACGATGGGTGGGAAACCATCGGACCTTCCGCACTTGGGTATTGCGCAGACATGAATGCTCCGCGCGAAATGACGCGCGCAGACATGGAACGCGTTCGCGCGGAGTTCGTGCGTGCCGTGCAGTATGCCATTTACGCGGAGTTCGACATGATAGAACTACACTGCGCGCATGGCTATCTGCTGTCGAGCTTCATCACGCCACTAAGCAATCGCCGCACGGACTGCTACGGTGGTTCGCTCGAGAATCGCATGCGATTTCCACTGGAAGTCTTCTCCGCGATGCGAGCCGCTTGGCCCGCCGAGCGCCCGATGTCGGTGCGCATTTCGGCGACGGACTGGGTGGACGGCGGTGTTGACGGAGCAGAGTCTGTGAGCATCGCTCGCGCATTTACGGAAGCAGGGGCCGATATCATCCACGTCTCCACAGGCGAGACATCGGTCGACGCGCACCCGGTATATGGAAGAATGTACCAGACTCCGTACAGCGATCGCATCCGCAACGAGGCAGGCGTTCGTACGATTGCGGTCGGCAACATCGCCACGTCGGATCAGGTCAACTCCATCATCGCGGCAGGCCGAGCGGATCTCTGCGCAATCGGGAGGCCGCATCTGTCCGACCCCAACTGGACACTCCACGCGGCCGCGGAACTGCAATTCGCAACCCAGCCCTGGACGGAGTCCTATCTTCCTGCTCGGCGACAGTTGGAGCGCGAACTTGAAAAGGAACGCGAGCGCCAGTCTGGTATGCAACCGGAGACACAGCGGGACACACATCGGGATTTCACACAACCTGGGAGAGTCGAATGACGGAGATCGGCGCCGGATCTCGATCCACGTTTGCGGCAGGCACGCACGCGATCATCACGGGCGGCGGTCACGGCCTCGGCGCGACGATCGCGGCACATCTGGCGCGTTCTGGAGCTTCAATTACGCTGATGGGCCGCACTCGCGCGCGGCTCGAGGCGACGGCGACCGGTCTCAGTACAGAGTTCAACATTCCCGTCCGCGCGGTCGCGTGTGATGTGTCAGATCCCGAGTCGATTGCCGCGGCTTTCGCGGCGGCCACCGAGAGCCTCGGCGCTGCGACGATTCTCGTGAACAACGCTGGGGAGGCACGTGCTTCCGCGTTTGCAACTACCCCGCTGGAATTGTGGCGACACACGCTGGATGTGAATCTCACCGGCGCGTTTCTGTGCACCCAACAGGTGTTGCCTCGAATGATCAGCAACGGCCACGGGCGAATCGTCAATGTCGCGTCGGTCGCGGGGCTTCGCGGATACGCTACGCTCGGTGCCTACTGCGCGTCGAAGCACGGGCTCGTCGGCATGACGCGGTCTCTTGCTGCAGAAGTGGCACAGTACGCGATCACCGTGAACGCGGTGTGCCCCGGATATACGGAGGGCGGAATGTCGGACCAGGCAATTAAGACGATCATGGCACTGCAAAACGTAACCGAGGAAGAGGCAATGGCAGCGCTAGTCCGGCGCAGCCCGAGTCGGAGGCTCACCACACAGGACGAAGTTGCATCGACGGTTGCGTGGCTCTGCTCGACTGACGCATCTGGCATTACCGGTCAATCGATCGCAATCGCTGGCGGGGAGGTCACGTGACTACTGCGATTCGCGCGCAGGTGGAGTCGGTGCCCGAAGAAACTGTTTCCGGACAGGGCACAGACCCTGATGCAGATCGCGCAATGTTGCGCACGTGGCTCAGGATGCTCGCGTGCACGAACATCATTGAAGGCAGAGTGCGCGGCGCACTGCGAGACAATTTCAATACGACGTTGCCGCGCTTCGACCTGCTTGCGCAGCTGGACGCATCCAGTGTCGACGCGCCGGACGGCCTCACGATGAGCGAGCTCTCCCGTCGACTCATGGTCACGAACGGGAACGTGACCGGACTGGTCAACCGACTCGTGAACGAAGGATTCGTGAGCCGGGTAGTGTTCCCACCCGACCGGCGCGCACAACTTGTATCCCTCACCCCCGCCGGCAAGCGTGCGCTCGACGGCATGACACCGGCGCACGCCACCTGGATCCGTGAGATGTTCGAAGGCGTGAGTCCCCACGAACAGCGTGAACTCTACAGGCTGTTGGGACGGCTCAAGCAGTCGGCCCTAACACCAACGGGGCGTGCACCATGACCGATGCAGCGAAGGGCGCAGATTTGCGGCCCATCCATTTCGGGTGGAGTGTGACTGATCGCGTTGCGACGATCACGCTCCAACGGCCAGACCGGAAGAACCCGCTGACGTTCGATTCGTACCGTGAACTCGTCGCGACGTTTCGAGCCTTACAGAACTTTGAGGATGTGAAAGCGGTCGTACTGACCGGAGCGGGGGGCAATTTCTCGTCCGGGGGCGACGTTCACGAGATAATCGGGGCACTCGTCGAACTGCGCGAGGAGGGCGAGATCGAAGGACTCCTCAGCTTTACCCGGATGACCGGCTCGCTGGTCGCCGCGATGCGCGATTGCCCGCAACCCATTGTCGCCGCGATCGATGGAATATGCGCCGGAGCCGGCGCAATCCTCGCAATGGCAAGCGACCTACGTTTCGGGACGCCAGAGAGCCGTGTCGCGTTTCTCTTTGTGCGAGTGGGCCTCAGTGGCGCGGACATGGGTGCTTGCTCCATGCTGCCGCGCATCATAGGTGCCGGTCGCGCTGCCGAATTGCTGTATACCGGCCGGTTCATGGATGCGGCCGAAGCCGAGAGGTGGGGCTTCTACAATCGGATAGTGGATGCGTCCACCATGTTGAGCGAAGCGACTGCGATGGCGACCAAGCTCGCGCACGGGCCGACATTCGCGCACGCACTCACCAAACGGTGCATACATCACGAGTGGTCGATGGCCATCGATGACGCGCTGCAGCTGGAAGCCGAGGCGCAAGCGCTCTGCATGCAGACTGAGGACTTCGCGCGTGCGTATCGGGCGTTCGCGTCGAAAACGACGCCAGTATTCGAGGGCGACTGATGACGGATTCATCGTATCTCGACTGGCCATTCTTCGACGATCGCCATCGGGTGCTTGCGACTGAGTTTAGCGCGTGGGTTGACTCCGAGATCCGTCCCGGTGCGAACGAGGAGCCGCGAGGTGAGGGGCTGTATGCACGTTGTGTCGCACTCGTTCGCAAGCTCGGCGCGGCCGGCTGGCTACGACACACGGTTACATCTCCTTTCGGAGGTGTCTCCGAAACCCTCGATGTCCGCTCACTCTGCATCATGCGGGAGACTCTGTCTGCGGCATCCGGCGTCGCTGATTTCGTCTTTGCACTCCAAGCTCTTGGAGCCGGATCAATCACGCTGTTCGGATCGGATGATCTCCGTCGGCGGTACCTCCCGCGCATAGCGTCCGGCGAAATGATTGGAGCGTTTGCACTCTCGGAATCTGAAGCCGGATCGGACGTGGGTGCAATGACCACGACTGCCCATCGCGAAGGAGATTCTTACGTCATGGATGGGGAGAAGCAGTGGATTTCCAACGCTGGTATTGCCGACTTCTACGTCGTCTTTTGCCGACTGCCGGAGGAAGGCGAGCGGAGTTTTATTGCGCTCGTGGTGGATGCGGGAACGGACGGGTTGTCCTTTGAGCGATCAGTGGAGATCATCGCACCGCACGCCATCGGCACACTGAGATTCAACGGGTGCACGGTGCCGGCGTCGAACGCTATTGGAGTACCCGGTAAGGGAATGTCGGTGGCGCTGGCTACACTCGACGTATTCCGCGCTACCGTTGGCGCGGCTGCGCTCGGATTTGCGCGACGCGCACTGGATGAATCACTTGCCCATGTAACCACACGTAATGTATTTGGTTCGCCGCTGGCCGAGATGCAGTTGACGCAGGCAAAACTCGCACGCATGGCGCTCGATATCGACGCAAGCGCACTGCTCGTGTATCGTGCTGCGTGGGAGCGCGATCACGGAGCCGCTCGAGTCACGCGCGAAGCCGCGATGGCAAAGTGGTACGCAACCGAGGCCGCCCAACGTGCTGCGGACGATGCAGTTCAGCTGCTCGGCGCGCGCGGGGTGGTCGCCGGTTCGATTGCGGAGCGGCTTTACCGGGAAGTACGCGCGCTACGGATTTACGAAGGGACGAGCGAAATTCAACAGCTTGTCGTGGCGGGGCAGGTTCTTGCCGCCTTTCGAAAGCAGACTCCAGCCGTCTGAGGAGCAAGAGAATTGAGCGAACCAACGGGGCACACCGACACATTTTGCGCGGATAACCTCCCGCCTAGAAGTCTCTGGCCTGATCTCGACTTCAGCTCGCTTCCGTGTCTGGATTATTCGGCGAGATTGAATTGTGCGGCTGACTTGCTGGACGATGCCGTGAGATCCGGGCGTGGTGAGCGCACGGTCTTTCTATACGAAGGCTCCCGCTGGAGTTACCACGGCCTTTACGAAGCTGCCAACCAGATCGCACACGTACTGGTTGAAGACCTTGGCGTCGTTCCTGGCAACCGTGTTCTGCTTCGCGCGCCCAACACCCCCATGCTCGCGGCATGCTGGTTTGCGGTTCTCAAGGCAGGCGCCGTAGTGGTGGCAACTATGCCACTTCTACGGCCGCGTGAGATCCTATATACCGCGGAGAAGGCGCAGATATTTCTTGGCCTCACGGATTCGCGGGTTGCGGAAGACTGTGAGCGCGGCATGCTGATGGATGCGAATGGCAGCGCACGACCGGGTTCACGTGTCGTGCACTTCAATACGCAAGCGTCCGACGGCCTTGAAGCGATGATGCGCGAGAAGCCCACCACGTTCGACAACTGCAACACCAGTGCAGAAGACATTGCACTTATCGCCTTCACATCGGGGACGACGGGCCGCGCCAAGGGGACCATGCATACGCATCGTGACGTGCTCGCGATTACCGATTGCTTCGCGCGATATGTGCTGCAACCGGAGCCATCGGACATCTTTTGTGGCTCGCCACCACTCGCCTTCACATACGCACTTGGCGGATTGCTGCTGTTCCCCATGCGCTTCGGAGCTTCGACGCTTCTCCTCGAGAAGGCTTCACCACCAAGCCTGATCAGCGCGATCAACGAGTATCGCCCGACGATCTGCTTCACCGCCCCGACCGCGTATCGCGCGATGCTCGGAATGCTTGGGGATTTCGATGTGTCGAGCCTCCGGAAGTGTGTTTCTGCCGGCGAGACGCTTCCCGCGGCGACTCTCGAAGCATGGAGGACGGCAACAGGCGTGACCATCATCGATGGCATCGGTGCGACCGAAATGCTTCACATCTTCATCAGTGCCGCGGGAGACGAAGTACGTCCCGGTGCAACCGGACGACCAATCCCGGGTTATCAGGCACGCATTGTTGATGGGGACGGAAGGCCCGTGCCGGTCGGCGTCGTGGGCCTCCTTGAGGTTCGTGGTCCAACAGGTTGCCGATACCTCGCCGATGCAGAGCGACAGCTCAAGTACGTTCGGGACGGCTGGAATCTTACAGGCGACGCGTACCGCATGGACGAGGATGGCTATTACTGGTATCAGGCCCGGAGTGACGACATGATTGTTTCTTCAGGGTACAACATCGCCGCACCAGAGGTGGAGAACGCGCTACTGTCGCATCCTGACGTGCACGAATGCGCGGTGGTGGGGATCCCGGATGTAGAACGCGGCCATATCGTGAAGGCGTTCGTCGTCCTTCACGAGCACGCTCAGCTCAACCCGCCTCCCGTGAAGGCGCTGCAGGATCATGTCAAACATGAGATCGCACCGTACAAGTATCCGCGCGCGATCGAGTTCGTCGATACCCTTCCCCACACTGATACCGGAAAACTTCAACGTTTCCGGCTCCGAGAACCCAAGGCATGACGAACCTCGCGATCATTCAACCGGACGGCTGGCCAGCGCCGTGTGGTTATTCCAACGCGATTTGCTCAACTGGCCGTACGATTTCGCTCTCCGGGCAGATCGGATGGAATCCCGTGACAGGAGAGATTGAGTCCACCGATTTTGCTGCGCAGGTTGGGCAGGCGCTCCGAAACGTCGTCACCATTCTCGACCGCGCTGGTGCCGGCCCTGAGCATCTCGTGAGGATGACGTGGTTCGTCACCGATCGGGACAAGTACATGGAAGCGCGCGCGAAAGTGGGTGAACTGTATCGTGCGATCATCGGGCGCCATTATCCGGCGATGTCTGTGGTTATCGTAAACGCGTTGATCGAACACGGTGCGCACGTGGAGATCGAAGCCACTGCGGTGGTTCCACAATGACTCACGCCGACACCTCCAGCCCGGCTGGAAAGAGCGCCGCCCATGGACCAACCGCGGTCATTGTGGACGCGGTTCGTACGCCGATAGGACGTCACCGCGGAGCGCTCGCTCGCGTCCGCGCGGATGATCTCGCGGCGATCGTGATCCGCGCCATTGTTTCGCGTACGGAACTCGACCCGGAGCGAATCGACGACGTGATCTTCGGGTGCACCAACCAGGCGGGCGAGGATACGAGGAACGTCGCACGCCTTTCATCATTGATCGCAGGCCTGCCTGTGACCGTACCGGGTCAGACGGTAAACCGGATGTGCGGATCGGGACTCCAAGCGGTCATCAGTGCCGCACAGTCGATCCGTAGCGGTGAAGGAGACTGTTTCATCGCAGGCGGCGTCGAAAGCATGACGCGCGCCCCCTGGGTGACACTCAGGCCGGATGAACCGTTCGCCCGATCCATACCCGAAACTGCGGACAGCACCATTGGCTGGCGCTTCACCAATCAGGCGCTCCCCCGTGAGTGGACATTATCAATGGGGCAGACTGCCGACCTGGTGGCAGAACGATACGGAATCACGCGATTGGATCAGGATGCGTTCGCGGTAGAGAGTCAGCGACGCGCGGACGAGGCAATCCGCGCTGGCAAGTTTCAAGACGAGCTGGTATCGGTTCCGGCGCCACGCCGCGGTGCAGCACCGATGATGGTTGAACGCGACGAGCATCCGCGACCGGACGTTACCATGGAATCACTGGCGAAGCTTCGTCCGGCATTCGGCAATTCCGGCGCAACAGTAACTGCGGGAACATCCAGTGGGATCAACGACGGCGCGTCCGCTCTGTTAGTTATGAGTGCCGATGCGGCCGCAGACCGCGGGTACAAACCAATGGCACGCGTGGTTGCGAGTGCTGTAGCAGGTGTTGCTCCGGACGTGATGGGAATCGGTCCGGTTCCGGCGGTGCGACTGGCTCTCAAGCGCGCCGGTCTTGCAATGGAGGACATGGACCTCATCGAATTGAACGAAGCCTTCGCAGCTCAGGCGCTCGCGTGCATCCGGGAACTGCACATCCCGCATGATCGCGTCAACGTGAACGGCGGCGCCATCGCCCTTGGCCATCCGCTCGGCGCAAGCGGGGCACGCATCGTCACGACCCTGGTACATGAGATGCGCCGCCGCGGCGCACGATACGGACTGGCGACGATGTGCATCGGCGTGGGTCAGGGCATCGCCATGGTGCTGGAGCGAACGTGAGCCGGCTGGCAATAATCGGCGCCGGAACGATGGGTTGCGGGATTGCATACGTATCGCTCATCGCTGGACACCATGTGACCATATCGGACGTGGGACATGAAGCACTCGAACGGGCACAGGCCAATATCCGGCACACTTTCGGCTCTGGCGTGAAGCGCGGGAAGATAACGGATCAGGATCGGCGCAATGCACTGGAACGTCTGGATGCGACGGAGCAGCTCGAATTGGCCGTGGCTGCCGCGAACATCGTAATCGAGGCAGCGCCGGAGCGACTCGATCTCAAGCAGCACCTTTTCGAAAGAATCGCCAACGCAGCACCAGCGGATGCGCTTCTTGGAAGCAACACGTCATCGCTGCCAATAGCCAGGATCGCCGCGGCAACCAACTCTCCGCAGCGGGTGGTTGGAATGCACTTCTTCAATCCAGTGCACGCGATGAAACTGGTCGAGATCGTGCGCGGCGAGGAGACCGCGGATCGCAGTGTGGAAGCAGCTCGTGAATTTGTAGAATCGATTGGGAAGACAGCAATCATCGTACGCGACTCTCCCGGATTCGCGACGAGCCGCCTCGGCATCGTGCTTGGACTGGAGGCCATGCGAATGCTCGAGCAGGGTGTGGCGACCGCTGCGGACATCGATCGCGCGATGGAGTTGGGGTACAATCATCCCGTAGGTCCGCTCAGGCTCACCGATATCGTTGGACTCGACGTGCGCCTGGCGGTAGCTGACCATCTTCACGACTCTTTGGGCGGTGACACTTACGCGGCGCCGAACATACTCCGTTTCCTAGTCGCCGCCGGACACCTGGGAAAGAAGACGGGTCGCGGGTTTTACGACTGGCCGTCCGACCCTGGCTGACCCCAGGGCTACATTCACGGCGTTCCTGACGGAGGGTCGCTCTCAGACGCGGCGTCCCCCATCGGTACGATCCCACGCATTACGTTTGGGAACGCGATTCTGCCGGTAACTTTTCGGGTCCGCGATCGTCTCATCCACAGCGCAGGAAGCGCTGATATTCCACGACCAACTGCGGCTTCCGACATAGATGAAAATGGAGCACCCATCGACGCCCTCATACAACGGGGCGTCGAGTGTAATAGATAACTCGCGAGACCCAGCCGAGCGCGATGAGCGGTTGAGCCTCATTTACAATAGCACGCACGACTGCATGTTCCTCATGCGCGTCGAGGAAAACCGCGCATTCAGGTGCGAATCGATAAACAAGGCGTACACGTCGGTCACCGGCCTGACCGAAGCTCAGGTCGTCGGTCGTCGGCCTGAGGAATTTCTCCCACACGCCGCCGCTGCGTTCGTCCTGGAACGATACGAGGCGGCCGTTGATGGCGGTACGGCATTGACATACGTCGAGGATATCATGCTGCCGCGTGGCCGTGTGATCTTCGAAACGATTCTTACACCGATCGTTGACTCGTCCGGGACGTGCACGCATCTCCTCGGCGCGCTGCGCGACATCACAGACCGAAAGCTCGCGGAAGAAGCTCTGCGGGAAAGTGAAGCTCGCTACCGCGAGTTGTTCGAAGGCAACGGGTCGATTCAGTTCCTCGTTGATGCAGGTACCGCGCGCATCATCGATGCGAACCCGGCTGCGGAACGGTTTTACGGCTGGACGCGCGGTCAGATGGCAACGATGTCGGCAGGAGACATCGCGAACATATCGAACGAGGAGTGGATCGCGTACGCAAGTCAGGTGTCTCACGGCGTTGGCACCGCGACAATCCGTGAACACAAGCTCGCTTCTGGTGAAACGCGGACAGTTGAGGTGTTCGCCGGCCAGTTCAGCCAGGGCGACCGCAGGATATTCCACTCAATCGTACATGACGTGAGTGATCGCATCCGGGCGCAACAGATGCTTCACGATTCCGAGGCCCGCATTCGTTCCGCACTCGACAGCAGCCTCGATATCTTCACAGTGCTCGACACGGTGCGCGATTCCGATGGCGCGATTATCGACTTCCGCATAGTCGAGCTCAACGCTCGCGCTGGCGCCGCACTCGAGGTCGATGCAGCACGCATGATCGGGCGGAGCTTCGGTGAGCTACTGCCCTATGCCGCCAACGCGGCTCTGCTCAAGAGCCTGGTGACCGTCGCTGAAACTGGTGAGGCAAGTGAAACAGAGATCCAGCCTCGGTCCGGACCACTCGCTGACAAGTGGTTGTCCTGTCAGATCGTCGCGCTCGGACGCGGGGTCGCTATTACCGCACGCGACGTTACCGACAGGCGGCGTACGGAAGACGAACTTCGTGCGCTATCACTCGTCGACTCGCTTACGGGCCTCTTCAATCGCCGAGGCTTTGAGGCGGTCGCGGCGAACCACCTCAAGACAGCCGAGCATTCCACCAAGTCGTCTCTGTTGTTCTGCTTCGACATGAACGACTTCAAGGCGATCAACGACACGTGGGGTCACGCTATTGGCGACGCTGCGCTTGTGAAAATGGCAGATGTGCTCCGTGCCACCTTCCGCGATACCGACGTGATAGGCCGGATGGGAGGTGACGAGTTTGTCGCATTGGCGCTCAACTGCGGCGATGTTACCAAAACCGTAATGGCCCGCCTCAATGCTGAGCTCACTCAGGCCAACGCTCGCAACATGCTCGCAGGTCAGGCTTACGTGCTCGAAACGGCGGTTGGTATCGCTCGCTTCAGTCCGGAGAGCCCGCGCTCGCTTGAAACGCTTCTCGCGATCGCGGATCGCGAGCTGTACGAGGACAAACGACTCGACGATCGCGCGACGGCGTAGCGGGCGCAGTACACTATCTGGCGCTCCGCTCTTCCACCGGCAGCAGTGTAAGCCGGATCTCCGCTTTGTGCCCACCCAGTTCCACCTGCACATCGTAATTGCCCGCACGTGCGTCCGCGAGCTCGGTCCCCGGTGCGTTACGCGAATTGCGCTCTGCCTGAAGGTCCCATATAACGGTGTTCATGCCCTTGCCGGCGATTGCCTTCAGCTGCCGCCGAATCGTGCCTGAAGAGTCGCGCACTGTGATCGTGGCCACGCCGGAATCAGGAGCGAAGAAGTAAATCCGCGCATCAGGCCGCCCGCGACGTGGCTCGCCTGGCACCTTGTCCCATGGGAAATAGTCGAGTTGCACCGGATGCGGAGTGAAGACGTGCAGTGAGTTACGAGCGGCAACATCCTTCCCCGTCGTGGCCAACCATTCGACTGGCGCCACATCGAGTATCCACGCACCGCGCCCGTAGCTACCGATCACAAGCTGGTGCTCGCGCGTCTGCACGGTGAGATCCTGCACGGGCGTAGTCGGAAGGTTGGCCGCGAGCGACTCCCAGTGCACGCCGCGGTTCAGTGACACGTAGACGCCAGCATCGGTTCCGGCGAACAGAATGTTCGGATCCGCGGGATCATCCTTGATGACGTTCACCGCCTCCATTGGAAGATTCGACGAGATGGACCGCCATGTATCGCCCAGATCGTCCGATACGAAGACATACGGGTGCGTGTCGTCCTCGCGAAATCCGGTAAAGCTCGCATATACGGTTGTGCTTTTAACGTCGGATATCACCACCCGACTGACCCACCTGTGCGGCAACCCCGCACCAATCCGCTTCCAGTGCGCACCATCGTCGATCGTTCGCCACAGGCTTCCGCCTTCTGTGCCCATGATCAAGGTGCCGCGGTCGGTCGGAGATTCAGTCAACATTGTCGCAGCACCCGACGGAACGATGGCACGATTACCGCCGCCCTTGTCGGAGAGGTCGCCGCTGATCGCCGTCCAGTTGGCTCCGCGATCGGTGCTTTTCAATACTCTGCTGCCCCCCGCATAGAGTGTATGCGGGTCGAACCTCGACACGAAGAATGGCGTGTACCAACTGAACCGAAGCGACGTGTCGCGCGGCACAAGACGCGGGTGCAAATCGGTAGACGACGGCCCAAATGAATTCACGGATATGCCGTCGAGATCCATTCGCCGGATTCCGCCGTTCTGGTGCTCGTAGTAGATCAGTCGATCATTGGTCGGATCCGGAAACGTTACAAAGGAGTCGCCACCAGTCCACGGATCCAGATATACGCTCCGCCACGTATCAGGTACTGCGTCGTCAACCGAAGCGTTGCTCGGCCCATATATAGCAGCGTCGTCCTGAGTGCCCGCAAAAATATTGTACGGAGTGTGATTGTCGGTGGTGACAAAGTACATCTGAGCGACGGGGATGTTATTCAGGTGAAGCCAGCTCTCACCTTCGTCGTAAGATTCGAAAAGTCCTCCGTCGTTGCCGAGCAAGACCCGCTTTGGGTTGAGCGGATCAATCCAGATCTCGTGCTGATCGAGATGAAGCGCACGTCCATCAGTGTCGTGCAGACGAAGAATCTTGTCGCCGATGCGGCTCCACGTGCGTCCACCGTCCCTGGAGTGAAATCCGTGATTGCCGAGTATGAAAACATCGTTCGGGTCCGCCGGACTTACGCGAACGTCCGCGAATTTCCAACCGTACTCACCAAACACCTCGTACAGATCCTGCGTGCCCGCCTTGTGCCACGTCTCTCCACGATCGTTGGAACGATACACCTCACCGCCAACAAATTCACGATTCTTGACATTGGACGCCGCACGATTGTCCATGAATATGTAAACGACATTCGGATCGCTCGGCGCTACATCGATCCCTGCTCTGCCAAGCACTCCGGACGGAAGGCCGGCCGTCACGTGGCGCCAGTTTTTGCCGCCATCGCTCGTCCTGTACAGACCCCCGTCGGTGCCACTTTCGATGTGCCAGGCCCACGCGTAAACGATGTCGGGATCGCGGGGATCCATTGCCATGTCCACGATGCCGGTCGAATCATTGATGAAGAGACTCCGGGTCCAATGCGCGCCGCCGTCGGTGGTTTTGAACACGCCGCGCTCAGCATTCGGTGACCATTGATGACCCATCGACGCCACATACACCACGCTCGGATTGGCCGGATGGATGATGACCTTGGCGATGTGGTGCGAATCGCCGAGCCCCATGTGAGTCCACGTTGCTCCCGCATCGCTCGACTTGAAGACGCCCATTCCGGGGTAGCTGTACCCTGTGTAGCGCGGCTGCGCCTCACCTGTGGCTACCCAAACAATGTTTGGATCGCTCGCCGAAACCGCGATGTCACCGATCGCGAATGCTGATTCGTGGTCGAAGATCGGTCGCCATGTGAGGCCATTGTTGACAGTCTTCCAGACGTTCCCGGTGCCGACACCCACGTAAATCGTTCCGTTGTCGCCCGGGGGCACGGCAACTGCCTCGACACGCGCGCCGATCCTGGTAGGGCCGTCAGCGCGCCATTTGAGCCCGCTGAAGGGTGACGTCGTCGCGAGCCGCTGGTGAGTGGCCCAAGCTGTCGCCCGCACCGCTGAATCGGCGGCCTGGCCGATCGCGGCGTGCAGCGGGACGCCAATAGACACCATCGCTGCCAGGCCGAAGACCAAGGCCGACTTGAAAGTTGCGGCTCTCCGTTCCTGACGGTGCGGCACCATTATGGCATGGAGCGACAAGGGCAGCTCGCTTCCGATCTCACTTCGATAATGCGCGTGGAACACGGCACTTTCCTCATTGTTGACCCGGTCACCGAGCAGGATAGCCAGTACCTTGTGCGTATACCACGCTCAGGCCGACGACGACGCTGCCCACAGTGCGGTTAAAGTACAGCATCGAGACTTACTACAACTGTTTATATATTGACAGATATGCAAGCTAGCAAGCTCTCCGTTCTCGTCGTCGACGACGAACCAGCGCTCCGTGAGGTCCTCTCGCTGAGGATGCAGGACTGGGGTTACGCCGTCACCACAGCCGTAGATGCGGCGGACGCCGAGCGTGCCCTCAAGCTCGGGCGCCCCGACGTTGTGCTGTCTGACGTCGTGTTGCCGGGAATTTCGGGTGTTGACTTGCTACGCTGGCTCAAACGTGACGACGACACGATGCCGGTGATCATGATGACCGCGCACGGTAACATTGACACAGCGGTCGAAGCAATGAAGGCGGGCGCCCGCGATTTCCTCACGAAGCCGCTGGATTATGCAACGCTTCGCGGCATCCTCGATGGCATCGCCAGCGAGCGACAGCAACGGGAGCTGGACCATGAGCTGGATGCTGATCTCAAGGGATCGGCCAGCCTCGGCGGCCTGGTTGGCCGCAGCCGCTCGATCCGTGATCTGCACGGATTGATTCAGCTTGTCGCCTCGAGCGACGCTTCAGTGATAATCACGGGAGAGAGCGGAACCGGGAAGGAAGTTGTCGCTCACGCCATCCATAATTTGAGCAACCGCCGCGACAAGCCATTCATCGCACTGAACGCAGCCGCGATGCCGGAAGGGCTCATCGAAAGCGAGCTATTCGGCCACGAACAGGGAGCGTTTACCGGAGCGAGCCGCGCACGGCCCGGCGCATTCGAGCTTGCGAATACCGGCACGTTGTTCCTGGACGAGATCGCCGAGATGCCGGTCGGGCTACAGCCCAAACTGTTGCGCATACTTGAGAGCAAGCAGGCAAGACGACTAGGTGGGAGTCGCGAAATATCGTTTGATGTTCGCGTGCTGGCAGCGACCAACCGGCCGGTGTCCGCTGCGATCCGTGACGGAACATTGCGAGAAGATCTGTACTATCGATTGAATGTCTTCGAGCTGACACTCGCACCGTTGCGCGAGCGCACTGAAGACATTGCGCTTCTCACCAGACACTTCCTCCGCGAATTCATCGAGAAGCACTCGATCCCCGTCGAGGGAGTGAGCGATGCAACCCAGGCGCTGCTCGAAGCATACTCATGGCCCGGGAACGTTCGCGAGTTGCGGAACGTGATAGAACGTGCGGTGATCGTCGCGCGAAGCGGCTGGATCGAGCCGCGGCATCTCTCGCCGCAGTTTCAATCGCTCAAGGCTGGTAGCGCATCCACCATCCAGTTGCCCGTCGGAACCACGCTCGCGGAAGCAGAGCGACAGCTCATCATGCGAACGCTGGAACGAACCGGCCAGAACAAGGCTGAGGCCGCCCGGCAGCTCGGCCTCGACGTGAAGACGATTCGCAACAGGCTGCGCGGTTACGGCATCGAAAAATGAAGGTCGTCACGAAGCTTCGGGCGGCTTTCGCGTTATACATCACCCTGCTCGGCGTGTTGCTCATTTATCATGTGAGCACCGTACGGCGGTCCGTCGAAACCGGACACAAGCTTACAGAGCTCACATCACGCGTGCGAGCGACCTCGACCGTCCAGGTCACTCGCGTTGCGCAGCTCAGTGAAAATGCAGCGAAATATGCCGTCACAAACGATTCCGGTTACCTGGACAAATTCCGACAACTCGCCAATGCCTATGCGTCAGAGCTGCACCACGTGCAGTCGCTGTCGCTCAGTGGCGGAGAGCAGCAGGAGGTTGGGATACTCACCAGCGAATGGGAATCGCTCGGTGATCCCACGGCACGTCTGGCATCCCTCGGAAAGGTCGAATCATACGCGGAGCGGCAGGACTCGCTCTCCGTGTTTCAGAGCGCGCTCGATGCGCTCCAGCTTCAAACGCAGCGAGTGGGAGAAGCGACGCAGGCTGTCATGGGCGAAGAGCTCGAGCGTTCCGCAAGTGCAGCAACGTTGGCGGAGCAAGTATCGCTGCTGGCAGCGATCGGGATTCTCTTTCTGACTGTCGTCATCTCGGCGATCATAGCGCGCTCGATATCGGAGCCACTGCATCGGCTTACCGAGGGAACGCACAGAGTTGCCGAAGGCCAGTTCGATTACCGGCTCGACACCACTCGTAACGATGAGTTCTCCCAGGTGGCGCGAGCCTTCAACACGATGACGCGCCGCCTGGGCGAGCTCGACAGCATGAAACGCGACTTCGTGACCGGCGTCTCACACGATCTCAAGACGCCGCTCACATCCATGCAGGAAACCATCAGCGTGCTGCTTGACGAGCTGCCCGGAAAGCTCACGGACAAGCAGCGCACGCTACTGTTGCTCAACCGGGAGAGCGGCGATCGGCTCGCCGGTATGCTCGCAAAGCTGTTGAACCTGTCGCGCCTCGAGGCAGGGCTCGAACCGGACCTGCAGGTCACGGACGGCGCGCAGCTTTTGCGCCGGGCGGTTGGCCAGGTAGAGGGCGCGCGCAATGAACGCGGTTTGGGCATCGATCTGGTTTTGCCAGATCATCGATTGCTGATCGAGTGCGACTATGACCGGATTCTGCAGGTGCTCGACAATCTTCTTGAAAACGCGGTAAAATTTTCACCCGCAGACGGCACGGTCACGGTGAAGATGGAATCCGTCATGGACCGGCCGGCAGAAATCCTGCCGGCGAGATGGGGGTTGGTTCACGCCAAGCGCAAGCAGGCCAGCGTAATGTGGATCACTGTCGCCGATGAAGGGCCCGGGGTACCAGATACAGAGAAAGAACGAATATTCGATCGCTTCTATCAGACGACGTCAGGGCGCGCAGTGCGTGAGCGCGGCGTTGGGCTCGGACTCGCCATTTGTCGTGAGATAGTATCAGCGCACGGCGGAGCGATTTGGCTGGCGGACAATCCTGCCGGAGATGGGAGCGTGATGAACGTGCTGCTCCCGGGCGCATTTCGCGCGTCACCAGATTCCAACATGCACGCGGAAGCCTCGGCCAATCAAACCCTGACAGCACAATGAGCCGCACACGCGAGAACACGGCCGATTTGCAACCCACGCGCATGCGAGACGTCTTGCGACAGCTGATTACCGCGGGCGCAGCATTGGGATTGTGGTTCGTTACCGCCTGTGCGAGCGGCGGATTCCGACACTCGCCCAATACTGGTGACTTGGCGCGCGCGGCGACTGCCCTCAACGCGGATTCCGCACTTCTGAACAACGAGAAGATCGTCTTCCAGGCAGCGATGCTGTACAGCCTGCCTAATCGCGGATCGTACAATCCCGCGCGAGCACGAGCACTGTTCGAGCGGTTACTGAATCAGTTTCCCCGCACTTCGATGCGCCAGACCGCTGCCGACCAACTGGCGATGCTTTACGAAGTGGAACGTGTGCGCAACGAGGGACTCACAGAGAGGCAGTCGCTGCAGTCACGTATTGCCGCTCTCGAGAGCGACACCGTTACCCTGCACAGGAGCCTCGATTCAGTCACGACGCGACTGAACGCGGAGCAGGATCAGAACGCAGTATTACGGAAAGCCACCAGTCGACTTGAAAGTGATCTTCAAGACAGGGAATCGCAGCTCACTGCACTACAAGCCGAACTGAATCACTTGAAGGCGATAGATCTGCACCCGCCAATGCGCACGCAAAGTCGCGATACGGCGATCAGGAAACCCCGTCGACCTCTGTAATAAGGAATGAAAAGAGTACGGGCACGACGCCTCTGACCCTGACGTCGTACCCGCACCCACATCACCGTTCCAATACTTCAGCTATTAGAACGGCTATTAGAACGGCTTTACTGGCAACTCCGGCGAGTGGCTTGATGCGACGGGCGTCGCTGGGATAGCCGCAGGCTTTATGGTGTCTGGCTTGGTCGTGTCCGGCTTGGTCGGCTTCGGCGTCGTCGTGGGCAGCGGCGGCATCGTAGTGTCCGGCTTTGGTGGCTTTGGTGGCTTCGGTCGCGTGGTGTCGGGCTTGGTTGGGACCGTGTCGGTGACGGTGACGGTCGCCGCGACCTGCGGTGCCTGCGCGATGACTGGAGTCGCGTAGAGCGCGACCGCGGTTCCTGCGGTGGCTACGCTCAGCCCGACGGCAATCGCTCGCAGCGTGTTGGAATTCTTACGCATCTGGATTCTCCTGTTGGTGAGTTCCCGACAACCACCATCAGTGGTGCTTGCCATATTGAGTCGAGTGGTAACGACTTGTTTCGGTCGTTGTAAAGGCAATGGCTATGCCGATATCGTATCATGCGTAACTACTTATGTCATAAGGAGTTACGCGACACGGGCCGAATCTATATTCGGCACGTCATCGAGAACAAGGGAAATTTTCCCTTCCATCGAACACGTGCTCGGCGATACGTCGCAACACCTCAGATTCGGGTATTGGGCGCGTACGAATCGGGCTGCGCGGGCGGCGGCAGAGTGATATAATCTGCTGGAACTCAAGCTCTCCTCCACTCCGCCTTCGCTGCCGGTTTCCATAATGTCCGTTATTTCGACCCGTACTGCCGCCATCATCGCTGCTGCGTCGGTGCTCGTCGCCGCACCTGCAATCGTCAAGTCGCAAACTGCCGGAACGCTCGCGATAGCTCCGGGCGCCGCTTCCTTTGATTCTGCGCGTTTCGGCGGACTCCACTGGCGCAGCATCGGCCCGTACCGCGGCGGCCGAGTGACTACAGTTGCAGGCGTACCGTCGCAGCCCCTCACTTACTACATGGGAGCGACGGGTGGTGGCATCTGGAAGACCGAAGACGCCGGTATTAGTTGGCGTAATATCTCGGACGGAAAACTTCATACAGGATCCGTCGGATCAATTGCGATCGCCGCCGATGACCCCAATGTCATTTACGCCGGCATGGGAGAACGCGAGCCGCGTGGTCAGTCATCGACATGGGGCGACGGGATTTACAAATCCACCGATGCTGGGAAAACTTGGCGGTCGCTGGGGCTCGAAAAAACGAAATCAATCGCGCAGATCGCAGTCGATCCGCGCAACTCGGACCACGTTGTAGTCGCCGCTGAAGGTAGCCGATGGACAGCGGGACCAGACCGCGGTATCTACACGACCACCGACGGTGGTGCGACATGGAAGCTCACGCTGCATCCGTCCGACGGTGTGAGCGCGATCGACCTCAGCATGGATCCTACAAACCCTCGCATCCTCTTCGCGGCGATGTGGGATTTTCAGCGGCTGCCGTGGCAGATTCGTAGCGGCGGCCCGGGCAGCGCAATTTATAAGAGCACTGACGGTGGCGCGACGTGGGCTCGGCTCACCGGTCACGGATTCCCGACCGGCACGATTGGGCGTATAGGCGTCTCCGTTTCACCGGCGAACCCGAACCGGGTGTACGCGATCGTCGAAGCACTGGCGGATACGGGCGGCCTGTACCGCTCCGACGACGCTGGTGAAAGCTGGCAGCACCTCTCCCAAGAGCGCGATATCAGGTCACGCGCATGGTACTACACACGCATCACCGCCGATCCGCAGAATGCTGACGTCGTGTACATCATGAACGCACCGATCCTGAAATCGATCGATGGCGGCAAGACTTTTCAGTCAGTCCGCGCCACACACAGCGACAATCATGACCTGTGGATCAATCCGCGCGATCACGATTACATGATCAACGGCAACGACGGCGGGGCTTCTATCACCATGGATGGCGGCCGCAGCTGGTCGAGCCAGGATAACCAGCCGACTGGTCAGATCTACCGAGTGAATACGGATGACCAGTACCCGTACTGGGTGTACGGATCGCAACAGGATGACGCATCCATTGCAATCCCCAGCGCGGTAACACAGGGTGGGATTACGGCTTCAGACTGGTACGGAGTTGGTGGATGCGAGAGCGCACATATTGCATTCGATCCCGCACACCCGCGTTTCCTGTACGCCGGCTGTTATCAGGGAGCCATAAGCGAGTTCGATCGGTTGACCCATGAGCAGCGAAGCATCATGGAATACCCGCAGCTCGGACTCTCGACATCGCCGGAAGCACAGAAATACCGCTTCAACTGGAGCGCACCGATCACCACGTCGCCGCTCAATCGCAGCGCGATCTACCACGGCGGTAGTGTGTTGTTCAGGTCCGACGATCGCGGTCAGACCTGGAAGGCGATCAGTCCAGATCTCACGCGCAATGAGAAGGCGCACCAGGGCCCGGGCGGCGCACCGATCACGAACGAGGGGGCTGGCGGCGAGGTCTACAACACCATCTATTACATCGCGCCGTCACCGCGCGACAGCAACACAATCTGGATCGGTACCGATGACGGGCTAGTGCAGCTCACGCGTGACGGCGGGCGCAGCTGGTCGAACGTCACACCCAAGAGCCTGGCGTCGGGTTTTGTAAACGCGATCGAGCTTTCGCCATTCGAAGCCGGCACCGCGTACATGACGTACAATGGCTACAAGTGGAGCGACTGGTCGCCGCAGATCTATCGGACCACCGACTACGGACGCTCGTGGACCAAACTGGTGAACGGAATTCGAGACGGCGATCAGGTGCGCGTGGTGCGTGTCGATCCAGTGCGGCGCGGACTTCTCTACGCTGGAACGGAAACCGGTGCGTATGTCTCATTCAACGACGGTCAAAAGTGGGAGAGTCTGCAGGCGAACCTCCCTGAAGTACCGGTGACGGATCTGCAGATCCACGACGGCGACCTCGTTGCATCCACAGAAGGTCGTGCGTTCTGGATCATGGACGACATCTCGCCACTCCAGCAAGGCGCGGACGCGCTGAACAGAAGCGAGTCGAAACTCTTCGCTCCTCGTCGCGCGCATCTCACACGCTGGGGATCCACAGGCAACAACGGCGCGGGGGCGAATCCGCCGAGCGGTGCGATTATCTACTATGATGTTGCCGCGGGTGCTGACTCAATGAAGGTGGATGTCGATGTAACCGATGCCGCGGGGAAAAAAATCCGCAGCTTCGCGAGCAAAGCCAAGCCGGGCGATGCGATTACAAAGATCTCGGGCGCGCCTGGAATGCACCGCATGGTTTGGGATCTCGCCAGCGATAAGCTCGACGCGCCAAAGGGGCTCAACTTCTTTGGGCCGACTGGCGGCTCGACTGTAGCGCCGGGAAGCTACACCGTGAAATTGACCGTCAATGGCAAGGCGTTCTCCGCACCGCTACAGGTACTGCAGGATCCGCGCATCCATCTGACGCCTGAGCAGATCGCAGAGCAGGTGAACGCGCTCCAAACGATCAACGATCGCGCAAATGAAATCTTCCACGACCTCAAGCGATTGAACGATGTGCGTGATCAGGTGAAGACAATCGTTGCGCACGCGAAGGATCTTCCGAACAGTGACACTGTAGCTTCGCGCGGAAAGCTGCTGGCCGCCCGCCTCGACTCAATGAGCATCGAACTCGTGCAACCGACGCATACGAACGGACAGGACATCATCGGCTTCCCGAATGGGGTCGTGGACGACTGGATTTATCTGGCCGGTAGCGCGCAACCAACGTTCATGCCGCTAACGAATGGCGTGAAGCAGCGGCTGGCGGATTTGCAGCAGCAGTGGACAGGAGTAAAGGCGCGCATCGATGATCTGTTGAACACGCAGGTAGGTGCGTTCAATACGATGCTTGCCGGGAAGGCTGTAGTGATCGTGCCGAGCGCAGAGCACTCGGCACGCTGAGCGCCATAAAGCATCACCGTAAAAATCGAGCCGGGAAAGGCAGAGGATCTTGAGACGTCCACAGCCGCAGGCGCGGCCTCAGTCACACTAACCGGTACTTAAAACGATGACGACCGTGAATTTCTGGACGATCCTCACCATCGTGATCATCTCGCTTGGGGGTGCCATGCTCGGACGAACGCGGAGCTACTGGGTTCAGCGCAAGATTACCCGAATGCAAGTGGTAGCCCGCCTGCTGTCGGGAGGCGCGGCTATTGGAATCAGCACAGCGATCCGCATGCAATGACGGTGACGCTCTTTCGAGCCCCGCACACTCCTGGGGCCAGCAGACCAATCCACGCGCAGCCGTCGAGTGGCCCGCGCCGTGCATTGATTTCAGGGAACATGGTATTCCTTGCCCTTAGGTCGGACTCAATCAATCGGCCGGCGCACCACAGCAAGGTCGTCAGGCGTGCGGCGTATCGAACGCGTAAGGCCCTTGTAGCGGTCTTCGCCGGCGTAGCGATGCTGGCCACGGTCGCGTGCGAGCGCGGAGACGCGCGAGTACCGACCGGCGGTGACGCAGCCTCTGAAAGCAGAAGCGGCCCCCTGCACGCCACATCGTCGCTCTCCCCTCGCCCTGACAGTACCGCCGTTCGCACCGCCATTCGGCAGGCCGTGTCGGATTCCGTACCGCCGCGCGGGGTCGCGGCGCATCGCTGGGGACATGTTCGTAACCTGTACGCCGAGAGTTCCGACGCGCCGCTTTGGATTGGAACTGAAGGTCCATCGGCAAACGCGAAATCACTGGTCCGCGTCCTGGCAAAAGCCGGTGACGACGGCTTGAGCCTGTCGGAGTTTCCGC
>JBDTAB010000016.1:0-8850 GCA_039924865.1 Gemmatimonadaceae bacterium
CCTTGGCTACCACGCCCACTCGTGCGCACATGAGTTGAACCGCGATCATCAACGGTAGACTTACCAGCGCCGTCCAGAGAAGCCCGTATCCAAATGCCGCGCCCGCCTGTGAATAGGTGGCAATCCCGGACGGATCATCGTCCGCCGCCCCGGTTATCAGGCCCGGCCCCAGCTTCCTTGCAAAGGCGGCCGGCCCCGTATTGCGCACTCTGATGTCCGGGTCTGTGGCTGGCCGTGGCCGCTTTGCTCGCTCTTGCTGGTTTGCCATTAGTGTGGACTTGGCCGCGCATGCGGCGTGATGACCAAGAATCTAGGTAATTCCCTGCAGCCTTTCCGCGTGCTCTCCGCCTACGTACGATTATCCTGATGACTCCAAGCCACGCTGATGCTCCGGCACCCATCGATCCGCTCGCCTGGATCTCAATGACTAATCGTGGTTCCGATCCGGAATTGCTACTCCGAAAATATGCCGCCATGCGCCGGACGCCTTTCTCCTATATGCGGGGCGCGTGCCAGCTCTTCTACTCGTCGCTGCCCACAGTCGGTACGCTCTCGGGCGCGCCGCCTGCCTGGCTCTGCGGCGACCTGCATGTCGAGAACTTCGGCACCTTCAAGGGCGACAATCGGCTGACCTATTTTGACGTCACCGATTTTGACGAGGCCGCTCGGGGTCCCGTGACACTCGATCTGGTGCGGTTTCTCGCCAGCATTCGGGTCGGAGCAGAGGAGTGGGGAGTGCCAGCCGTAGAAGTCGATGGGCTGCTGCAGCGGTCGCTCGTAGGGTATTCCACGCAGCTGTCGCTGGGAAAACCAGCATGGATAGAGCGCGAAAGTGCCAAGGGCACGGTCAAGCGACTATTCGCGCAGGTCGCTGGAAGATCCCGCACTGAGCTACTCGGCCGGTATACGGTACGGAAAGGCAAGAAGCGCCGGCTGATATCGGACGGACAGTGTCTGATCGCCGCTACAACTGAGGAGCGCGCCGGAGTCGAGCAGATGATGATAGGAATTGCCGACCTCGCCCACGACTCCGAGTACTTCCGTGTGAACGACGTTGTTCGGCGTATCGCAGGCGTTGGAAGCATCGCGTTCCCGCGTTACATGGTACTTGTTGAAGGCCGTGGCTCGCCGGATCGCAATGTCCTTCTCGACGTGAAGCTGGCACATCCGTCGGCCATTGCAACCTTGCGAGCCCACGACCAGCCGGAGTGGGGCAGTGATGCCGAGCGGGTCATATCGGTGCAGCGTCACTCGACAGTAGTCGCGCCAGCCTTTCTATTCGCGACGGAATGGGATGGCAAGTCGTACCATTGTCGCGAGATGCAACCAGAAGATGACCGTGTAAGGCTTCACGACTGGGAAAAACAGCCAAAGAAGATTGGCGAGGCAATCGTGGTCATGGCCTCGGTCGCCGCGTGGATGCATCTTCGTGGTGGCGGCTGGCTCGGCTCCGCCCCGATAGAACAACTGTCGGCGTTTGGCCAGGAGACTGGTTGGCGTGAAACCGTCATACAGCTGGCAGCCGAGGCTGCGGAGCGCACGCGCATGCAGTACGTCGAGTTTGCGACGGCCTTTGACGATGGATACTTCAGAGACCAGATGCCGCGGCCGTAGCCGCGCTGGCTCGCGCTGTGCTGTTGCCGTTGCGCGCGGGCTGATTCGGCTAGGCAGCCATCTCGCGTTCGGTATACGCGGAGATCAGTTCCTCGACTCGGGTGGCGTCGCCCGAGATTGAACCTTCTTCCCACCACGTGTTGACGTCGCGCGGAATCACTCCTGACAGCGCGTGCTCGGCGTGTTCGGCGACAAAAAGCACCTCGCTCATCCGGTTTTCGACGGCTGGCACCGGGCGGCGATGATGAGCGGATACAGCTGCGGCAGCCGACTCTCCGAGCCCCCATTGGAGCGCGGCGATGCCACCGAGAGGCTCGTGTATCTCTCGAAGCACCAGTGATACGACACTTTTTTTGATGTTGACGTCACGCCTTGTTTCGTGACGCAGTCCGCCGATCACATCGAATATGATGAGCTTGCCGGCGTCATGCAGCAGTGCAAGCGAGTAGCACTCGTCAGGAACCAAGCCAAAGCCGCGGCCGATCGCACGTGCGATCGGTGCAGTGCGAACCAGGTGATCGCGCACCTGAATGACCATCTTCTGATATTCTCCGCCCGGTTTGCATAGCATTCCATCCAGCATCACACCTAGCACGACGTTATGGACTCCGGACGAGCCAACTCGCTGCGCAGCGTGTCGAAGCGAGACCACAGTCCCACCGGTGTTGTAGTACGCGGAATTTGCGTACCGAAGCAGCGCCTGACCCAGCGTCGGGTCTTCCTCGACAACACGAACCAGCTCGGCCATTCCGATATCGGGATTGCGAGTCTTCGCGAGTGCGCGCTGGGCCGCCTGTGGCGCCTGCCTGATGTTGCTAGTCTGTGATTCCTTCAGGCCGCGAAAAAAGCGCAGCGTGTCGTCGGTTCGCTCTGCCGGCGTCAGCGAGGCTGTAATCTCGCCGATTCGTGAGGAAACCTGCTCTGTGAGCTCTTCGATCATGGAACGCGGATCACTCTGGCGCGGGTGAGGTGCACGTGGTCGAGTATCGGGAATATTCTCGGAGAACTGTAGGCCGCGGGCCGGCTGAATCGCGTGGTCGGCCGCCGGCCCGTGTCAAGCGTCCGGAGCCGTACACAAGCAGCATCAAGTTTCATATGCCGGGGTCGACTATTGAGTGAGAGCCGGAGGCCTGTACGCCGCACTCCAGCTTTCCCGATCCGGAGACGTTGGCTTGGACGATCTGCTGAAAGACTTTCTCGCTGAGAGTGCTGAAAACCTCACCCAGCTCGATCACGATGTGGTTGAGCTTGAGCGCGATCCGTCAAACACGTCTCTGCTGAACTCCATCTTCCGCGCTATCCACACAATCAAGGGCACGTGCGGGTTCCTGGAGCTTACGCGGCTCGAGGTCATCTCGCACACAGCGGAATCCGTCCTCGATGAACTACGTCGTGGCACGCTGAAGGTGAACCCGGACGTTATCTCGGATATCCTCCGCGCGGTGGATGTCATCAAGATTATTCTGGCCGACCTGACAGCGCACGGGGCCGAGCCTGCTGGCGACGATAGTCTGTTGATTGGCTTGCTCCAACAATGGCTGACCGTTGAGGTTGAGACTCCTGCTCCGACAGAGTCAGTGACTACTGGTGACCCGGAGCTCGCAGCTCCGCGGGAAGCTGTATCGGTCGCGCCGACTCTCAACCACCCGAGCCCGGTAACAGCGTCACTGCGCGTGAACATATCGCTTCTGGATTCGCTCATGAATCTCGCGGGTGAGCTGGTACTCAATCGTAATCAGCTGCTCGAAATGTCATCCAGGGAGGAGAGCTCCGCGTTTCACGCGCCGGTGCAGCAGCTCAACCGAATTACTGCGGAACTGCAGAGCGCAATCATGAAGACGCGCATGCAACCAGTGGGATCTGCATGGGGAAAGCTTCCGCGCATTGTCCGTGACATCGCCCGCGAAACGGGAAAGAAGATCGAGCTCGACATGAAGGGGTCGGCGACGGAAATGGACAGGCAGCTTGTGCAGGCACTTCAGGATCCGCTCACGCACATGGTGCGCAACTCTGCAGACCATGGCATCGAGTCTTTGGAGGCGCGTCGCGCGCTGGGCAAGCCGGCCGTCGGGCGGATCGCGCTCAATGCGTATCACGAGGGCGGGTGCGTGATCGTCGAGATTACCGACGACGGCAAAGGCATCGACGTCGTTGAAGTGCGCCGTCTCGCAGTCGAACGTGGAATTGCCCGACGGGAAATTGTCGATGCCATGAGCGACTGTCAGGCGCTCCGCCTCGTCTTCGAGCCGGGATTCTCGACTGCACGATCGGTCACTCATATCAGCGGGCGCGGCGTCGGAATGGATGTGGTGCGCAGCAATATCGAGCATGTCGGTGGCGCGATCGATATATCGTCCTCCCGTGATGCCGGATGCACTATTCGTATTAGGCTTCCGTTGACTCTGGCCATCATCTCTTCGCTCATCGTGAACGCGGCCGGCGAGCTGTTTGCGTTTCCACAGGCAAGCGTTCTCGAGTTGATCAGGTTGTCGCCCGACGACCTGTCTCGCATGGATGTCCTTCGGAACGTTCGTCTCTTCCGTCTCCGTAATGAGTTGGTGCCGGTTGTCACGCTATCGCAGGCGCTGGAGCTTCCGGCGGCGGCACCGGAATCACTCACCACTCTGGTCATCTGTCAGACCGGCGCCACGCGCTTCGGCATTATCGTTGAGGACGTCGTAGACACGCAGGAGATTGTCGTCAAGCCAATCGGGCGACTCGCACGCGCTGTGCGCTGCTACGCGGGTTGCACGATCCTCGGTGATGGCCGCGTTGTACTTATTGTCGATCCAGCGGCCGTTGCCCTTCGCTCTGGTACCGACACGACGCGACTGTCCGCCGTGGTGGCGGAGGCCCCACAAGCGCCGGCGGAGCACCAGGACAGCCTATTGCTCTTCGGTGTCGGCGACGACGCCGTCCAGGCCGTTCCGCTATCATTGGTCGCGAGGCTCGAGGAAATTCCTTTTGAGAAAATTGAGTCGTCCGGTGATAATTACGTTGTACAGTATCGCGGCGCTCTGCTTCCGTTGATACCGGCAAGTCCATCAGTGACGTTCTCCTCTGGGCGCAATAGCTCTGTTATCGTGTTCAATGAAGGAAGCCGTTCATTCGGAATCGCCGTGACTGAAATCCGGGACATCGTTGAAGATGTTTTGAAGTTGGAGAAGCTTACACCGAGGCCCGGAGTTCTTGGGACTGCGATTATTGCGGGTGCAGCGACCGAAGTGCTGGATGTCTCGTACTATATGGAACGCGTGCGGGGAAGGCTCATTTCATGACTGCGACGTTAAACCCCACCGATGAGGTCGTGACATTCCGGGTTGGAACGCAATGGTTCGGTGTTCCGGTGCTCTGCGTTCAGGAAGTGATCAAGCGGCAGCGTATCGCGCGAGTACCGCTCGCTCAGCCGCACATCGCCGGCCTCCTCAACCTCCGCGGCCAGATCTTGACGGCCATCGACATGCATACGCGGCTGGAGATTTCTCCCGCTGCGTCCGAATCTTTAATGCACGTCGTCGTTCGCGATGAGGGTGAGCTGTTTGCTCTCATAGTTGATGAAGTTGGTGACGTTGGCGCGTTTTCATCCCAGACGCTCGAGCGGCTTCCGGCCAGCCTCGATGCGTCATGGGCGCGGGTATGCACTGGCGTCGTCCGAATGGACCACGGCCTCCTCGCGATTCTTGATACCACGCGCCTGTTGGATGAAGCAAGCACTCGCCCATAAACCGAGACAGGTGGTATGACGACCCGAATCAAACTCGAGGATCTAATCGATCCAACGATTGCCCCCGTGAAAAACGGTAACGGTGCTGCGCAGCCCGAACGGCGCAAGTCGGACCGCCGAACCGGATCGCTGCGTGGACGGCAGGCACTCGACGAACTCGAGACACGAGTGCAGGAGGCTCAGACTCACGCCAGGGTCATCATGCACGTTGCCGGCGCAACTGCCCGCGCTGGAAGCGCGAGTGAAGCGGCGCGCGGCGCGCTCGAAGCTGTTCGAGCTGGTTTTGCGTGGCCGTACGGATCGCACTGGTCGGTTGACAGCCAGAATGAAAATCTCGTTTTTGGGCTGGAGTCCGGAGCGGTCAACAACGAGTTTCACCGGGTCACCGTCAGCGCGGCGTACGCGGAGGCCGATGGTCTGGTAGGCAAGGCATGGCGCTATCGCGACGTCTTTATAGTCGACGACCTGCAATATCTGCAGGACCGCCGCGGAGAGGTTGCGCAGGCTGCAGGTTGCACGGCCGCGATCGCACTTCCGCTCACGGTCGGCGGCGACGTGGTCGGCGCTCTCGACTTTTTTGTCATGGAGCCGCTTGCGCTCTCCGATGAGCGAATCGATGTCCTCCGCCGCGTCGCAGAGCTCGTTTCGTCAGCGCTGGAGCGGATGCGCGAGCGTTCGAACCGTCTTGAGGCGGAAGAGGACATGGAAGTGCTTGTCACTGTCCTCCGAGCAAACGCTGGGCGTAAGTCGGTCGACGACATTGCGAAGGTGACTCTCGACCTGGTGCGAAGTTCGTTCAAGTGGTCGTATGGCACGTACTGGGTCCTGGATTCCAAGGCAAGCGCGCTACGCTTCTCTGTCGAGTCAGGCACCATTGACGAAGATTTTCGCCGCGCGACACACGATTGCGCCTTCGAGCAGGGTGAGGGGCTCGCTGGCCGCGCCTGGGCGAGTCACGATCTGGTATTTGCGGCCGAGATGGCGGAGCAGGGCGATTCTCTTCGATCGCCCCTGGCCAAGCGGTCCAACGTGCACAGCGGCATCGCGTTCCCGGTCATTGCCAAGGGTCGCATGATCGGAGTCATGGAGTTCGTATCAGCCGAAGAGTTGCGTCCGTCCGAACGCCGGCTAACCATGCTGCGCGACGTCGCGCGAATGGTTAGCAGCGCTGCCGAGGAGGTGGCCTTGGCCAACGAATTCGAGCGCGATGTAAAGAGCGTCGTACAAATGGTGACAGTCTCTGCCGCCGAGGTCGAGACGAGCGCGCAGGCGATGGCAGCGTCAGCAGAAGAAACAGCTTGTCAGGCACAGGCTGTGTCGGCATCGTCAGAACAGGCGACCCGGAACGTGCAGACGGTTGCAAGCTCGGCCGAGGAACTCTCTGCCAGCGTGCGGGAGATCGCTGGTCTCGTACAGGAAGCCTCGACCGTCGCGCAGCATGCAGTTCGGCAGGCTTCCAGCGCTAGCAGCACAATGGTGCAGCTGGGGCAGAGCAGCAAGGAGATCGGACAGGTCATCAAGGTCATAACCTCAATAGCGCAGCAGACGAACCTCCTCGCACTCAATGCCACGATCGAAGCCGCCCGAGCCGGCGAGGCGGGGAAGGGGTTCGCTGTCGTTGCAAACGAAGTGAAGGAACTCGCACGCCAGACCGCGCGGGCGACCGAAGAAATCGAAAGGAAGATCGCGAGCGTGCAGGAGGATGCATCAAACGCAGTGCGTGACATCGGCGACATCTCCTCGGTCATCGGAACCATCAATGAGATTTCCGGGACGATTGCCGCAGCTGTGGAAGAACAGAACGCAGCCACCGGTGAGATTTCCCGCAACGTTACCGAGGCGGCCCGCGGAACCGCTGACGTGACGCTCAATATTGCTGGCGTTACGGTCGCAGCGGGCGAGTCCGGACGCACGGCCGAGACACTGAACGGATCTGCGGCGTCACTGAACGCCGAGGCAGTTCGTCTTGGTGGCGCAGTTGAGAGCTTCCTGGGCAAGCTGCGCGCGGGAATCTGACGCGGGCAGCTGTTCTCACCCTGTAACCAGTCACGCAATTGAATCAGCAACGCGCAAGGCCGATTCGCGTTCTTGTTGTCGATGATTCAGCGGTGGCGCGTGGTGTGCTCGGGCGCATGGTTGATGCTCAGGCAGACATGCTGGTTGCGACTACCGCCACTAACGGTCGTGACGCTCTCGACGCGTTGCGGCTGCATGGCGTGGACGTGGTGCTTCTCGACATCGAGATGCCTGTCATGGACGGACTTGCTGCGCTGCCGTTGATATGCGAACGGCATCCGGATGTCCGCGTTCTGGTCACCAGTGCGCTTACCAGGCAGAGCGCTGCCATCACCATGCGCGCTCTCGCACTTGGCGCCGTGGACTACATCCACAAGCCGTCAACGCGCGATGGCGGCATCTTTGGAATGGAGGCTGCCGGCGCCGGAATAATCGCCAAGATCAGGGCGGTCGCGTCGGCAATGCAGCCCGCGAGCGGTGCGGGTCTAAGCACGGATAGCGCCGAGTCTGCGTCGCGCGCGTCGAAGCATGCGAACACGGGCGGTGACTTCGAGCCCCAGGTGCTTGCGCTGGCGGCCAGCACGGGGGGCCCGAACGCGCTTGCTGCGGTCATTTCGAAGCTTCCGCGTGACTTCCCCCTTCCCGTGCTCGTCACGCAACACATGCCCCCGATCTTCACGACCATGTTTGCCCAGCGCCTCGCGCGGGAAAGCATGCTGCCATGCGATGAGGCTCGTGACGGGGAGGCTATCAGGCGGGGCCACGTCTACGTCGCGCCCGGTGACCGTCACTTGATGGTCGTCCCGTCGGGAGCCATGCGCGGCCCAACGATCCACATCAGTAACGACCCCCCCGAACATCACTGCCGGCCGGCTGCCAACCCCATGTTTCGAACGGCTGCTCAGGCATTTCCGGGCGGCGTACTTGCCGTAGTACTCACGGGAATGGGCGATGATGGTCGCGAAGGCTGCGAGGTCGTCGTCGCCAGCGGGGGGAGGGTAGTAGTGCAGGACGAGCGGAGCAGCGTCGTTTGGGGGATGCCGGGGAGCGTCGTAGCTTCGGGCGTGCCGTGTTCCATCGTTCCGCTACAATCCATCGCTGCCCATGTTGCCTCGCTCTGCGCGGTTCGATCGTGATAACGCCTGAAGACTACGCCTACCTGAGTGCGCTGCTGCGGACCAAGAGCGGCCTGGCACTGGGGCCTGGCAAGGAATATCTGCTAGAGAGCAGACTGCCACCTGTCGCCAAGGCGTACGGTTTCTCGTCCGTCAACGAGATGGTCGCAACGCTACGTGCCGGCCCGCACCAGGAACTGATCAAGGCGGTATGCGATGCGATGACCACAGGTGAGACGTTCTTCTTTAGAGACACGATTCCATTCGACCTGCTGCGATCGGCCATCCTTCCAGAAGTAGGGGATCGCTGCCGCCGTGCTGGCCGTGCGCTACGCATCTGGAGTTCGGCTGCGTCGACAGGTCAGGAAGCGTATTCCATTG
>JBDTAB010000017.1:0-6412 GCA_039924865.1 Gemmatimonadaceae bacterium
TTCGGTGGCCTCCGGCAGCGGTTTCGACGCCTTCGTATCCTGGGCTGACAACGGCGCCACGACACTGCTCGCGGCCATCACAACCGCGAGCATTCCTGCACGACTTGCAAAGCGATAACCGTCCATAGGTCAGTATCCCACCGCACCACCATGCGATCGCGGCTCAACCATTCCGCTCCATCCACCAGCGACACGCAAGATGTCGTTCGAATTCGCCAGATGGCCGACCTCGTGCAGCGTGTATCCCATCGCTTTCAGCGAATCCACCACAGCCTGCGTCATGCCACCCTTCTCGTAGTCCAGCCGATCCGGCCAGGTCTGCTCATGTATCCTCGGCGCCGACATTGCCTCGGCGATTCCCATGTGGTTGTCCACAACGTTGAGAATTATCTGCACCGTCGTGGTCGTAATCGTTGGACCACCCGCGGCACCAACTACGAGCAACACCTTGCCAGTGCGGTCGAGCACAATCGTCGGCGTCATCGAACTCAGCATCCGCTTGCCGGCAACTATCGCGTTCGCTTCTCCCTGCACCAGCCCGAACATGTTGGGCTTGCCCGGCTCGGTCGCAAAATCGTCCATCTCGTTGTTGAGAAAGAATCCTGCACCGCGAACGTACGCGCCACCGCCAAAATATCCGTTCAGTGTCGTTGTCGTTGATACAGCGTTGCCCTTGTCATCGACCACGGAATAATGCGTGGTCTGCATCTTCTCCTTTCTGTCAGCATTGAAAGTCGGAGATGGAGTCGCGCTATCCGGGCGTATCGTCTTCCACAGCGTATCCGCATAGGCCTTCGATATCAGATGCGCCATCGGCACCTTCACGAATGCGGGATCACCAAGCAACGTGTTGCGATCGATGAACGCGCGCCTGAATGCCTCGGCGACGTCGTGATTGTACGCCGTACTTCCAAACGGTGGGAGCTTGGCCCACTTCTCCAGAATGTTGAGTGACTCTATCGCAGTAATGCCACCACTCGACGACGGTGGCATCGATATAACAGTGTCACCGCGATACGTGCCAATCACCGGTTCACGCGCGATCGCCTTGTAAGCGGCGAGATCTGCGGTCGTGATGATGCCGTGATCACGTCGTTGTTCGGCCGCGAAACTGTCCGCAACCGCGCCAGTGTAGAACGCCGAAGGTCCGTCCTTCGCGATCTTGCGCAGTGTGTTGGCAAGGTCTGACTGCACAAGTTTGGAACCCGGCGCATTCGCATTTCCTCCAGGGAAGAACAGCGGCGCACCATCAAACGGCTTGATGAGCTTGGCCGCGCCAGAGACCGCATCCGAGAGCGCGCTGTCCACTACGAATCCGTCACTGGCGAGCTTGATTGCCGGCGCCATCACCTGCGCCAGCGACATCGTTCCGTACTGCTTGAGTGCCATCGACATGCCGGCAACTGCACCTGGCACACCGGACGCGAGCGCGCCGAACCGTGACGTCAGCTTGCCGGTTTTTCCAACATACATATCGCGCGTTGCAGCAAGTGGCGCAATCTCGCGGTAGTCTATCGCCGCAGAGCGACCATCGGCCATGTGAATCACCATGAAACCGCCGCCGCCGATGTTGCCAGCTTGCGGGAATGTGACGGCAAGTGCGAAACCGGTCGCGACCGCGGCATCAACTGCGTTGCCACCAGCCTTGAGTATCTCGACTCCCGCCTCGCTGGCGAGTGAGCTGTTGCTCACGACCATACCGTGCGCCGCGGTGACAGGCTGCTTTCCCTCGCCCACTGTCCAGCCAGCCGGAAATACCGACGCGGTTTTTGTCGGCGTGGTGTCGGCCGATGCCACTGCGCGCTGGCCACAGCCGACAGCTGCTAACATGAATGTCGCTGCGGCTGCCGTTACTACTCGTTGCATGTTCGTCAAAATTCTGCCGTCGCTCGTTCGAAGTGGAACCATCCGTCGTACCCGAACGGCGAGATCACACTATGGTCTAAGATGCCACCGCCCGACTCCGCAGCGGTGGTCGTGTCAAGGGTACGTCCTGAAGAAATTGTTACCCGCGTACCGGCCCCGCAACTACCGCAAGCTGCCCAGTGACGGACGCGTGATGAAGACGCCGGCAATGGCGCCAACGATCCAGAACAGAATGATTGCACAGATGATCACCACCACCGTATAGCCAACCGCCTTTTCCTTGGGCGACTTCATGAGCACCGGCAGTCCGAGATAAAGCAGGAACAGCGAATAGATCCCCAGAATTCCAAGTAGTCGAAGCCCGGGAATCAGCGCGAATATCCCCGCCAGCCATGCCGCCGTGCTCGAGTAGGTCGAAACCTTGAGCGCCTGGATCTGATTCTTCTGACCCGCAAACGTCGGAGCCAACGCGTCGATTATCAACGCGAGCACGTACACCGAGACGAGCCCCAGGATGTATTGCGTGATTGCGCTGGTTGCCGCCGTCACCATCGGTACGCGATATGTACCTATGAACGGTATCGAAATGCCGAACACCGAAGTACCGATGAACGATGCGATCGGTGGGATCGCAGAGAGTGGAATGATGTAGCTCGTGTAGAGTTGCCCCACCGTCGGGGTCTCACCGTCGATCACCTGCCACTCCGACCGCGGCGAGAGAATCATCGCCTTCACACGCGTTATCAGCGACTGCCTGCCAGGTGCATCGAACGAGCCTTCGATTCCAGACATCAGATCTCCTCGTGGTAATTGGGATGGATCGGCACGATGATTCTACCGCCGCAGGCCGACAGCGCAAGCCGATCCATGTCCGAAACCCGCTAGTTGACCTCCAGGCCTGGCTCGGCCGTCAATCTGGGGGCAACTATTCAGCCGTGCGCGCTGACATACCTTACAGGAAGCGCGTTGCAGGAACTCGGCGCGCGGCTTGAAGAACCGCGACAATTTGCCCGACGCGAAACGTCTCGGAAAACCACTTTGATACCGGACTCGAGGAGCGACACATGATATTCGACATCATTGCCGGCGCAGTCATCATCGGAGTCGGTGGCTGGGCCTGGAAGAAGATGGTCCGCCGCTGGGCTGACACGGGAAAGCGCTTCTAAACTGGCCCCAACCACGGGATACCGCGCTACTCGATATAGCGACGCATCGAGAGACGCAGCACGCCCGGCGTCGCGACAGCGGCGCGGTAGCCCGCGGGTACCGGGACTTCCCGGACGATCCACTCGTCCTCGCCCTGATCGGGGCCCTCCACCGGAGCGACCTCGCCCTCGGGCGAAACCGTAACCACGGTGAGATCAGTCCCGATCCCGCGACCGATCCCCTTCAGGTAAGCCTCCTTCCTGACCCAGATCCGAACAAACGTATCTGCCTTGTCCGGGGCTTCCGCGACGATCCGCCGTTCCTCGGGCGAAAAGAACCGCTCCGCTATCTGGTCCACGTCCAGCTTGCTGCGAACCACCTCGATATCGATTCCCACCTCGCAGCCTTCGGTTACCGCGCAAAGAGCTATGTCGCCCGCATGTGACAGGTTGAACCTGAGGCCATTTTTCGTGAAGCTCGGGTCGAGCTCCGGCTTCCCAAATTCACCGTACACAAAACTCAGCGCGGCCGGATCAGCGCCTGTATAGCGCCCAAGAATCCGCCGCAATCCTCCTCGCGCCGCGATAAACCGACGCCGATCCTCCTCCGCGGCAAATTTGCGCGCTCGCTCCCGCTCTTCCGCGGACAGAATCTCGAGCAATCCGTCGCGCACTTCATCGTCGATCGTCAAATCGATCGTCCAGACGTGAAGGTCCCCCTCTCGACAGTTCAGGGTCATGCCTCGCGCGAAGTGGTGGTACCGCTCATATGAGCCGCAGATATTTGCGCTGCCAGAGCCGCACCCAACTCAGCAATGCCCGACGTCACAATGCCGGTGTGGTCCCCCGGAATCGTAATCACGTTTACCTGCGCGGCGACCGCACGCCACTCGCGCAGGGCGCGAGGTGTCGCATAGATCTGCCTTTCGGATGACGTTATCAATGTGACACAGCCATTGTACTGTCTCGGTATATAGGTCGACATCGCGCGGTATACGTAGTGGTTTCGCTCAATCCTCGTACGGTCTTCCGGCGACAGGCTTTCCACCGACTTCGGTAGCTCGGCTCCGCCTGGCGGATGGCTGGTGATGACTCGCGAAACCGCTCGCCACCCTCTCCGTGCCACACGCCGAACGAGCAACCATCCGAGAGCCGTACCGAACTTCGCGCGCCCTGCGAAGGATGACGAACGGCCGATTTCCGGCAGATCGTCTGCGAGGAAACGTAATGCCGGCTCGCGCAACTTTATAAAGGTATCGAGTTGTCGGCGCTGGCCAAATCCCCGGAGTGCGGTCAACCAGCTCACGACCTTGAAAAGCGGCCCCAGCTGAGCATTCCGCGCGTCCACGTCAATTATCCCGAGGAAGTCAACGGGCTCCCCTTCCGCGATTAGCCGCGACGCCACCTCCAGCGCCACGACCCCGCCATTGCAATAGCCGAGCATCAGGTATGGGCCATGCGGCTGGACGCCTCGGATATGCGGCAACATGTCCGCGGCCATCCCCTCGATCGTCTCGGGTCCACCCGGTAGATGAGGGGCAAGTACATAGACGGGCAAAGCGGGATCCAGATGCCGGAGGAGCTTCCGACTGTACAGGCCGCCCCCCATGTAGTCGCCGTGGAACAGAAACAGCGGGACTCGGCCCGGTGCCCCTTCGTTTATACAGACGGCAAGTGGTTCAACGAACCCGCCATCGCTAATCAGCCATTCCGAGAGGTGACGTATTGTGGGTTCCTCGAACAACACCGACAGCGGAGGTCGCCGCCCAAACGAAGCCGCTATCCGCTCCATCATCGCCGCCGCCAGGAGTGAATGACCTCCTAGCTCGAAAAAATCGGCCGTGACATCCACAGACGGCAGTCTCAACAACTCCTGCCAGATCTGGGCGAGCTCTGCCTGAGCCGGACTGTCCGGCGTCCGCCTGCCAACACCGGGTTCGGGCGCGGACACGTTCGGTGCTGGCAGCGCTTGCCTATCGATCTTGCCATTAGGCGTCAGTGGCAGCGCATCCATTGAGACGTACGCAACGGGAATCATGTATTCAGGCAGGCTCTGCTTCAAGTGCTTGCGCAACTCGCTCGTTGAAGGCATGACGCCATCGGCGACAACGTAGGCCACGAGCCGCTGGTCCCCAGCTGCGCCCCCACGAAGCACCACGACGGCTTGACGAACGCGCTCGTGTCGCTCCAGAACGCTCTCGATCTCGCCGAGTTCTATGCGGAATCCGCGAATTTTTACCTGACCATCCGTACGGCCAAGCCACTCGATATTTCCGCCGGCAAGATATCGCGCAAGATCTCCGCTGCGGTACATGCGCGCGCCTGGCACCACAGCGAACGGATTCGGAACAAATAACTCCCGAGTCAACTCCGGTTGACTCTGATAGCCGACTGCAAGCCCGTCGCCAGCGATGTACAACTCCCCCATCACGCCAATCGGTTGGGGTTCGAGTCGTTGATCCAGGACGTAGCATTGACTGTTTCCAAGCGGGCGCCCAATTGAAACGCGCTCTACCGGATCAGTGACAATCATTCCCGTTGACCAGATCGTCGTTTCCGTCGGGCCATACAGATTCCAGAAGCGCCCCACCGAGACTGCGAGACGCGCAGCGAGTTCCTTCGGGATCGCCTCGCCACTGGACGCACATTGAAAATCCTGCTTACCCTGCCATCCGGCTGCGAACAGGAGCCACCACGTCGCCGGAGTGGCTTGCAGGAAGGTGATATCGTGCCGATCAATCAGTGCGCGTAGCTCCTCGCCGCTCGCCGCCTCGGCTCGGCTCGCCACCACAGTCGTCGCCCCAACGAGCCATGGCAACCAGATATCAACACCCGCAATGTCGAACGATATGGTGGTGATCGCCAGGACACGATCCATCGCGCCGAGCTGAAACTTCTCGCGCATCGACCACAACAAGTTGACGAGCGCACGCCGAGGTACCTGCACACCTTTTGGTGTACCCGTCGAACCGGACGTGTAAATGATATATGCAAGCTCCTCGACGGATACAGCGACGCAAGGATTGCGACGACTGTTCGCCTTCCAGTCCGCCCCATCCAGATCGACGATCGTCGCGCCGCAAGGCGGCAACTCAGTGATGAGCTCGCGACTCGCAATCAACACCATGACCCCACTGTCCGCCACGATATATGCGAGGCGTTCAGCCGGAAGCGCCGTATCCAGCGGAACATACCCGCCGCCAGATTTGATAATCGCGAGCAGTGATACCATCGTGTCAACGGATCGCTCTACGTAGAGCCCTACGCGACTGCCCGCACACACACCAAGTTTGCCGAGTTCGTGCGCTAGCTGGTTGGCGCGTTCGTTAAGTTCACGGTAGCTGAGTGCGGTGTCACCACAAATCACCGCCGTCGTGTGAGGCGTCCGCTCTACCTGCTCC
>JBDTAB010000018.1:0-7610 GCA_039924865.1 Gemmatimonadaceae bacterium
CTCTATCCAGTCTCTCGGCTCACCTGGCTGGCGGTGGATCTAGCGGTACGGCCGAGGTCTGAGAAGACCGAAGACGAGACCAGCTAAAAAATGTCGTCCAGGGTCACCCCGGGCGACGCTTTTTTTAACGGAGCCTGATCACCGCTACGCTGCGTCCGACATCGAGGAAGAGGTGGAATCGTTGATTTGCAGCGAGGAGATTCGGGAGGTTCGAGGTTCGGTGCCCGAGGTTCGGCGAGGTTCGGTGCCAGATCTTGCATGATGCAAAGCCGCACGAATATGCCTCGGTGCACAAAAGAACGCTGCGCAGCGCGACAGTTCAACCCGTGCAATAGTTGTGTGCTAATCGTTTGCATCATGCAAGATCTGGCACCATTACTCCAATGGGCGCACCCGGCGCGCATCTACTCCCCGTCTCCGACGACGCGTTCAGCCCGGAGGGGTCGGCCCCGCTCATCGTATTCGAGCGCGATGCGACCGGCCGAGTGACCGGCTACGTGCAGCAGCAGCCTGACGGGTTCGTCGCACGGGCGCGTCGGCTGCCTGAGATTAGGTATGGTGTAGGGCGCCGCGTAACGCGACGCTGCACGTCGTGGAATTGTAGTCAGAGTGCAATTTTCTGATCCCGAATGTCGGAATCGACTGAATTGCGACGCCTCCGCCTCATGGTATTGTGGGACTTCCTTCACAGGAGCTCCGCCATCGCACGCCAGCGGCGCCTGGATGTACTGGGAATCGCTCAGCACACGATCCGACGGCCACGATCGCGGCAATGCGTCGTTCGTGAATCAGGCTACTTGCCGTAGCTGCAAGCGCTGCGTGAGTTGTCCGCGCGGAAACACGGTGCCCTCCTGCAACGCGGGTACGCGCTTGGTCCGGACACCTTTTCGCGCGAGCATCGAAGCGCAGTTGGGACGTCGCGCCGGCCCCGCGAAGACCGACCGGGCACGCAAGAATCGCGAGATTGAGAGAACTGCGCTCTGACCTCGGTTTAAAGGGGTTTAAAGGGCCGTCAATACGCAAGGATGTTGGCCTTGGGTTTGCCAGCGAACACATCCACGAACATCGAGTCGCCACTCGGCATCTGTGCGGCGCCCGTCAACACCCGATTGACGAACCAATCTTTTCTCCGCTCCTCCTCGGTCCGCGTCCGCTCAAGCAGAATCTGAATTGTCCACACGGAGTTCGGACGCGCAGGCGGCAGCATTAGCTCTACTCTGGTCCGCGCAAAGTTGAATGTGGCAAGATTGAGCGTATCCAGGAAGGCGACGGTCACCGGTAACGGAGCTCCGGGGCGAATGGAGTAAACCCCGTTGTTCGGCAACAAGGTGAAATTTCCCGTACCCGACAGGAAGGTAAGCACCTCTCCAGGTACGTAATGCGCACTATCACCGCGCCCGAGTCTGACAGCAAAAGGCATCGGCGAGTAGTGCCTTCCACCGGGAGCCGAGACGAACTCGAATGTGACGCCTGCCGACGGGACGCAGGTCGTATCCAGTGGCGGCTCCCGTGGTGCGCGTGGCAAACGTGGGGGATAGACTGAGGCCGTTTCTTTACCCGTCCGGACGTCAGTGGCCGAGCCAAATTCTGCTGCTCGGACACCGCTTGCCGTCCGGCAGGAAATAACTGGAATCAGCACCACAAGGAGCAAAAGTGATCCGAGCGATCCGCCACGCACACGCGTGCCTCGCTGGTGCGTTGGCCGCCCACCGAACCGAGTCCTCCTCATTCCCATCGGCGCTCCCTATCCTCAACTGCAGAAAAAGAGGTTGCACATCCATACCGTCCGCACGTTCTGGTCGTAGCCGTTGCGTTGCGGCACGCCGGCCCCCCATTGTCCCAATTGCCACTGGACCGCGGGCGTCGGGAAGGCGCCTCGTAGCCCAACGAATTTGTCGCGCTCGTCCTGAGTGATGGTGGGGGAATAAAATCCAGGTAGCGGCTGGCAGCCTGGTGGCCCTGTGTTTGCTGGCGATGTGGCCGGTGTGGCCGCCGGTGTTGTCGCTGTCGATGAGGCCGGCGTTGTTGTCGCCGATCCGGTCACACCATATACACACGCGCTCTGGTAACTGGCGGGCTTCTCCAGACAGTACGCCAAGTAGTCAATGCCGTCCGCTCTAACGAGGATGCTATTCGACAGGATCACACTACAATCGCGTATCGCGGCCGCGATCGTAGCGTGCGTGAATGCGACGTTGTCGTTGTAGTAGAGGTATCCGTAGCCGCTGCGGTACACCGTCCTCGATCCCGTACCGTCCCCCATGTGCAGCAGCGTCGAGGCAATCGCTCCTTCCGTGCTGGGGCCAATTGGCGTAAAGCCCGTGCCGACCGGCGCTCCGGCGAAGTCACCGTTGTTGAACTCCGGATACAGTGTGTCGCCGAGAGTGGCACCCCAGACTGCAACCGCCTGGTAATCGACGATTCCCTCGCGGTACGCACACTGGTAATTCGTCACCAGCGTGTAGCTGTGGTTCGTGCAAGTGGGGTCGGAGGCATTCGCAGGAGTAATGATTATATGTCCCAGCTTCTTCTCATGCACGGCGTGCCCATACTCGTGCGCTGCTACAAAGAGACCGTAGGAACCGGTGGCGTAGCCCTCGTGGATCGTGATCGAGTCTGTGATTGTACTGTAGTTGGCGAGAGTCAAATCATTCGGTCCGTCGACAAAATTGACACCGATCGGATCTCTCGTCACCGCGAATAGCTGCCGCGACTTGGTCGCGGTCTGGCTCGTGTTGTCGAAGGCCTCAGCCTGCGAGGGAGCGCCGACCGCGTAATTCCCGGTATACGTGCCGCACCGGTCCACGGCAGCATTCGCATCGTCGGGCCAGTAGCCAAGATCCGCTTGCGGCATCGAGGGCCGGTTCACTACCAACACCTTGACATCTGTGTTGACCGAGCTCGCCGCCATCTGGAGATAACCGCGCTCGTACGACGGCGGGCAGGCTAACGTGAAGTTGCCGTTGGCATCGGTCTGTGTTACCGAATTGAATCCGGTCCCGCGCGTGTCGAATATCCCGATCGTGGCGCGGGGGAGAGCCACGTTGTAGCCGAGTCTGGCGTTGTAGTATAGAAGCGTCCCCGAGAATTGCGTGGGAGATGGGCCGGGCGGTGGAGGGGGCTCGCAGGTCGGGTCGTTTGGATCACAGATCGGTATCAGCGCCGGCTGCGCTGAGAGGCCAGGCGCAGTAGATGGAGCGGCTGCGTACTGTGCTGCGTACTGTAGCACGGGGTCGCGCGTCACGTTGGTCCGCTGAAACCCGTTCAGCGCTTCGAGCGAGTGGATCACTGCGCCACCAGTACTCGTCACGTTCACCCATACTACCTGCGGAGCCGCCGTGTTCTGCACCACGCCATCAGCCTCGATTTCGGGATCATCGCTGGCGACCGCCGCGCGTACGTAGTACAGGCCGGCTACGGGAAAGACGACACTCACCCTCTGTCGAATTTGCCTTTGTCCCTTCTGTGCGACTCCGCGCCAAAACAGTTGCACGCCCGGGTTACGCCGTGCGCGGCTTTGCATCCCGTGCGTCGAGCGATAGGCAATCTCGGCGATCTCCGGCACTTCGATCTCAGCGTGCGCACGCGCGGTCGGGATGTTCACGTCAGCTGAGATCTCGAGGCTGACCGGTGTTCCAACACGAATTAGGGAGACAGGATTGATACTGATCGGGCCAAACCGTTGCCGAACCGGTGGCTCGACGATGATGCCTGCTTGTTGCCGAGCGGCGGGCATCCCGAGGTCCGCGCTCGCGCCGGGCGCGGTGTTTGGCGCAAGGGGGGAATCAGTCGAGCATCCGATCAGCATAACGGTAGCGACTACAGCCATCCCGGCAAAGCGCACACGAGCCCGGCTATACCCTTAGACGATCCGCATTGCAGAACTCCGCATTCAGAGTGGTTGATTAACTACTCCATCAGCGACAACAGCGAGTTCGGAAACTTCTCTCCTGCAGCAGATACGACACCGGGCTCACAGACGACGAGCTCGGCCCTCAAGACATCCTGTTTGGCAACATGCACCGTCCCGGTTGTACGCGCAAGTGCGGCCGGTTTGAAGGACACCTTAAGCGTCCTGATCTTAAGGGTGGGAGTGTTCGAAGCACCCAATGAATCGATACGAGCGCAGTCACCCTGGCACACTTCAGCGCCGGGATTGATCGCGGCGCTGCGCGCATGATGCATGTGCGTCTTGTCCCGCGTCGCAATGAACCCGTATTGTCTACATCCGGTCGTGAACGAATTCACGAAGAATGATGAGTAGCCCAGAGAAGATGTGCTACATCGTCGCCCGGCGTGAGCTGGAGCTGCCAGCGCTGCTCAGTACGAAGTGCGATCTTGGCGAGAGGCGGCTGGATCCCCCTTGACCTCGAAGAGCTTCCCGCTATTTACGGAACCCAGGTGTCCGATCTTCTCCCGCCCCTTGCGTGACTCGAACCGCTGATCGGCGGTATGATCCCGAAGAACGAGCATTTTTTCGGGAAGGTCAGAGTCACACTTCAGACGAGCGCACCGTCGTGCGCATTACCAGCTGGCTCGAGCGGTGCCTATTGGGCGTCGGCGACACCGCTGAATCGTGTGGGATTACTGCAATTGAAGCGAGAGCGGGAGCGGTCATTCGGGAAGCCTCGATCACCCTGAAGCGTACACTAAACTATCGATACTTCAGTGTCTCACTCATATTGGCAGAGAGGGATACATGACGGCCGCGCGAGTGTGCGTGGAGTGCTCTACATGGGTGCATTAGTAGCGACGAGGTACAACCCGGTGATCCGTGCCTTCTACCAACGGCTCCTGGCCAAGGGAAAACCCAAGAAGCTTGCGCTCGTCGCATGCATGCGAAAGCTGCTCACGATTCTCAACACGATCGCTCGTACACACGAACCATGGAGGGCCGACTACAACCCCGTCATTGCTTGATTTTCAAGACAGTTGCTGGCACCATTACCACGTTACCGGCACCATTACTCGACAAATATCCAGGAAATGCGACTGTGTCACTTGATGTTGTGGTTGCGGCTACTCTTTGGGCTTTTGGCTCTGACGGCTGTTGGGTGGCAGCTACGCGTTCACATCGGCCTCGGCTTCAGCGTCATCAATTTCTTCAGCTATTTCACCAACCTGTCGAATCTGCTGGCCGCCTTTGTACTGCTGTTCGGCGCAACTGGTACATTACTGCGCCGAGAGTGGTCATTTCCAGGCGATTGGATCCGCTATGTCTCCGCGGTGAATATGGCGATCGTCGGTATTGTGTTCGCCGTGCTGCTTCGTAACGTAGATCTTGGCGCGTTGCTGCCGTGGGTCAACTTCGTTTTGCATTACCTCATGCCGTGCGTCGTTGTCGTTGACTGGCTTGTTCAGCCATCGGGTGAACGAATTCGGGCTGTTCAGGTTCTTCGGACACTGATCTTTCCTGCAGTCTATCTGGGATACGTGTGCCTTCGCGGACACGCGGTGGATTGGTATCCGTATCCGTTTCTCAATCCAGCGAATGTGGGTGGGTACGGCCACGTCGCGTTGTACTCACTCGGAATCACACTCACGTTCCTCGTTGTCGGTGCGTTGCTGGTGATGGCTGGGAACTTTTGTTCTCCCCGTTTTAGCGCTACACCGCGTCCGATAGCGACGAGAACGTGAAGTCGTTGATTTTCAGTGCAGGCATTACAAGTCCAGCTTCAATCGGTTCCGGCTTTCCGATGTCGGCCAACCGCGCCAACGAAAGAAGCGGGCTGTCGTTCCACCGGAAGTTCTTGATGCTCTTGCTGATCTTTCCGTTCTCGATCAGGAAGGTGCCGTCGCGCGTCAGTCCGGTCAGGAGAACAGTTCGCTGATCGAGCGAACGTATGTAAAAGAAATGCGTGACAAGTACACCGCGCGGAGTTTCGGCGATGAGTTGATCGACGGATTTGGAACCGCCGGTCATTTTCAGTCCGCCGGGGTTGCGGCCAAATCCGCCACCGCCACCGCCCGTTGGTTCGACTCCTTTCTTTTGCGCCCAGAAGCGTGAATAAGCAAGGTTCTTGAGAACTCCGTTCTCTATCCACACGACGCGCTTTAACGGAAGTCCATCGGTGTCGAATGGTTGGCCGAGCAAGTCGGGGTCGAATGGATCGGAGAGAAGTGTTACTCGTTCGTCTACGATTTTCTCACCGATCTTGGTGCCGCCACCTTTTTTGGAAAACGCACTGCGTCCTTCATCCGCCGAGCGGGCGTTGAGCGAGCCGACGAGACCGGGGATGAAATCGGCGACTGCGCGCGGTTCGAGAATGACTGTGTAGCGTCCGGGTTCGATTGCGACTGGTCTGCGCGACGCAAGTGCTTTCTGCGCAGCGCGTCGTCCGATCGCGGCCGGATCGACAGCCGTCCATGCTCGCCCCCCTGCGGATGCGTAACCTGATCCGGTTCCATCAGGAGTCCGAGCCGTGCAGGAGAGAGACACGTCGGTGCTCGCGTGGTACGCGAAGAGACCTCGCGAAGTTGCGATTCCATGTGCGGCACCACTCGCTTCCAGGAATCCGGCGACGAACAAAGTTGCCGGATCGATTGGCATTGCACCACCAGGCGCGCGGGCGGCCGAAATGAGTTGCTCGACGGCGTGAGAGCGCGCCGTTGCATTCAGGTTGGAGACATCGCTGTTGCTCGCGCTCACGTTCTGGTATTGCTGCGGACCCAACTCCGGAACGAGCTCTGGGTCCTTGGGTGAGAGCTTCGCGAGACGTTCCGCCATCTCCACCGCACGTTCGAGCGACGCCTCATCCAACAAATTGGTAGTCGATGAGGCTCTGCGACCGTCAACGGTGCTCGTAATTGCGATTTGAGTATCATCGACGTCGCCGCTCGTCGTTATGTCGCCGGCTGCGAAGCGTGTATTGCCGTTCGTGCTGTTGGTGATGTTGACGCGCGTTTCGTCGGCGCTGCTCATCGCGAGAACGCGTTTGGCGAGCGTCTGCATCTCCTCACGCGACATGAGTGTATCCGCCATCAGACGGTCCTCCCGGTATTGATGATGTTCACCTGGCGGAATCTCGCCGGAACGCAACCATGACTAACGGAACTGGACTGACCGGGCTGCCCTTTGCCATCGGAGAAAGTCCCGCCCAACCAGTATGATCGCTTGCCGCCGATCATATCCATCGAACCCCAGAAATCCGGCGTCCTCGCCTGATATGCGACGTCCTTCAACATGCCCGTGATCTTCCCTTTCTTAACTTCGTAAAAGACCTGACCTGAGAACTGGAAGTTGTAGCGCTGTTGATCGATGGACCAGGATCCGCGGTTCTTGATTACGATGCCACGATCGGTATCGGCGATGATGTCGTCGATCGTGGTGTCCTGCGTGCCCGGGAGGAGCGAAACATTCGGCATGCGCTGGAACTGTACGCTGTCCCATGAATCGGCGAACGAGCAGCCGTGAGAATGATTGACGCCATTGAGCGATGCGATCGCCGGTGCCTGATCTCGCACGGTTTGGTAATCGTGGAACACACCATCCTTTATGAGCAGCCAGGATTCGGACGGAACGCCCTCGTCATCCCAGGCGCAGCGGCTCAGTGAATCCTGCTGGAGCCGGTCGGCCTGGATGTTCATCAGACGCGAACCGTACTTGAGCT
>JBDTAB010000019.1:0-4785 GCA_039924865.1 Gemmatimonadaceae bacterium
CACCGTTGCGTTCGCGACAAGAGAGTCTTGCAGCTCCGACTGCGCCAAACTCTGCAGTGCTGAGAGATAATCCTGCTTCACGAGCGCGGCGAGTGTTGACGCTGCGCCAGCGATATCCGCATCGACCGCCTTGCTATTGGCCCGCTGAACCCTGGGCGCGATGAACGAGGCTGCGTTGATGCTGTACTGCACGCCGATATCATACGAAGACTGCAGCACGTCGCTATTGGAGCTTAGCGAAACACCGTTGAAGAACTGCTGACCGCCCTGTTGATACTGCCCCCCGAGCGACGCACTCAGCCTCGGGAGCAACGCACCGTACGCGCTCCGGAGTTCGTAAGACGCGTTGCGGCGATTGTTTTTCGTCGCAAGGAAGTCGGGATTGTTACGATGTGCGAGCGCGACCGCCTGATCCATTGTCAGAATGGGAGGCGACGCGTCTGGCAGCGGCGTGCGACCCGAGGTTGGAACCTGGGCGTGAGCAGTCGCTAGCGGTAACAGAACGGCATACAACAGAACAAGTGAAGGAAGTGACAGAAATCGCGACATTACAGCACTCATGCCACGAAGCCACTCTCGCGCAGCTCGCGCTGGTCGGTCGACGCCTTCTCGCCGCGCTCTTCTTCCACTATCCGCCCGTCGAACAGATGGACCGTCCGCTCGGCGTGACGCGCGAAACGCGGATCGTGCGTTACCATGCAGATGGTTGCTCCATTTCCGTGAAGCTCGGCGAGCAACTCCATGATCGCATCACCATTGGCGGAATCAAGATTTCCGGTCGGTTCGTCGGCGAGCAGAATGAGAGGGTCGCCCGATACTGCACGTGCAACAGCTACGCGCTGTTGCTGGCCGCCGGAAAGCTGTGCGGGATAGTGGTTCGTCCTGTGCGACATCCCGACGCGTTCGAGCGCGCCGTTCACGCGCTTGCGCCGCTCGTCCGACGGCATTCCGCGATATGTGAGCGGTAGCTCTACGTTCTCGTAAACCGTCAGGTCACCGATCAGATTAAATGCCTGGAAGATGAATCCGATTCTTTGATTGCGGACGTCAGCTCGCTGCGAGCGGGTGAGAGATTCAACCGGCTGGCCTCCGAGATGATAGGTGCCGCTTGTCGGCGAGTCGAGCAGCCCCAGGATTGAAAGGAGCGTCGTCTTTCCGCCGCCCGAAGGTCCTGCAATGGCGACGTATTCGCCTTCCAGAATATCGAGCTGGATACCAGATAGCGCATGAGTTTCGAGCTCGTCGGTATAGTAGACCTTGGTCACACCGTCGAGCTTGATGAGCGATGGTCTATTATCAGTGCCAGCATTGCTGGATGGTGTAGCGGATGTGGTGGCGGGCTGGTCGGTCATTTAATCCTCGTTGGCCGTAGGTCGGCGTGAAATTCGGTAGTGTGTGATGTGGTCATTCGTGGCGAAGTGCAATGCTGGGATCCACGAGTATTGCTCTCCGCGCGGGTACGATCGCGGCCAGAATACTGACTGCGACTACCGAACAAACCACTACCGCCAGCGTGGCTGGATCGTGTGGCGATACGTTGAACAGCAGTGACTCGGCTCGCGGGGCAACCGCTGCGGCCACGAGCAACCCGATCGCAACACCAATCGCAATCAGCCGGGCCATTTCGCTCATTATCATTTGCGCAATCCGCCGCGGCGTTGCGCCCAAGGCGGTGCGGACTCCGATCTCAAAAGTGCGCTGAGCCACGCTGAATGCGAGCACGCTGTAGAGGCCGATGCCAGCAACGATAAGAGCTAGCATCCCAAATGCTGTGAAAGCCGTCGCGCCCAGTCGATATGAACCGGTCTGCCGATCGACCGCTTTCTGCAGCGCGTCCACGTGAAGGAACCGCAGCGATGGATCAAGATCCGAGAGCGCCTTTCGAATGGCGGGAATTAGCTGGGCATCGTTATCCCTCGCTCGCACCAGAATGTCCTGGAAAGGCGGCGTGATCATTCCCGCACCAGCGGCAATGTAGAACTGCATCGGCGCTGAGCTTGTGACGGAGCTGAGCGCCGCAACATCCGCCACACCCACGACGGTTGCGCATGGCGGTTGAGCCGACTTGTTCGCGTTGCCGTTATAGACGACGAGACACTGCCCTAATGCTTCTTTACCCGGCCAGAGCGTTCGCGCCATCAGCGTGTTCACAACCACCACGCGTGCGGCGCCGGTGTGGTTGTCCGCCGGGCGCAAGCCGCGTCCTCGCAGAATCGCGAGGCGCATCATGGCGAAGTAGTCGGGGTCCACCGTGTGTACGACGGGCGGCCCCGATGATAGTGCGGGTATGGAATCGAGCCCCGGTACCTTCAGGTCCGTACTGATCGAGCTCTCGAACGGAGTGGACAGATCCACCGAGACATTTTCCACTCCTGGCAGTGCTCTGAGCCGTGCAAGTGCAGCCCGGGTAAACTCCGCGTCCCGGGTCGCTGCTGCTGTACCAGTGTCGTGATCGAACTGGGGCGACACTACCAGGACACCGGCCGGATCGAAGCCCAGATGGATGCTCGTCGCCTTGTTGAGACTGTGCACGAATAGTCCGGCACCCACAAGCAGTATCACCGACAACGCGACCTGCAAGATGACAAGTGCATCACGCATCGTAGATGTGGACCCAGACATGTTCTGTGATGCCCCCGTCTTTATAGTCTCCACGACATCCACGCGACTCGCCTGGATCGCCGGAATCACACCGCCAGCGGTTCCTGCCAGGAGAGCGAGAAGCACTATGAATCCGGTGACGTGGAGCATGAGATGGGGAGCAGACCATACGATGTTCGGAAGTATGAAGTTCCGAAGCATATTGCCGCCCACGCGCGTGAGCAGGAGTGCCGCGACGCCACCGAGCCCGGCGAGAATCAGGCTTTCGGTGAGTGCGTGGGCAATCACCTGCGCCCGCGAGCTGCCGAGTGCGAGACGGATTCCCGTATCGCGACGACGACGCACTGCACGCGCCAGCAATAGATTCGCGACATTGGCGCATGCGATCAGTAGTACGAGCAATGAGATTCCGGCGAGCCATTGTGCGATCTTGGACTCGGCGGACGCCATTGGTCCGCGCGCGGCGATCAATGGCGTCGCGATGACGCGGAGTCCAGGATCGTAGTCCGCACGGCTGACTTGATCGGCGCGCCCGTGCCGGTGCAACAGCGTCGCTTCTGCATCCGCGCTCTGCACGGCCACGCCGGGCGCAAGCCGCGCCACAACGCGGAGCCAGCTCATGTTGCGACTGTCCAGCCACTGGGGCGAGACCCCGGCCTGCGAATACATCACACGAAGCGGTAACCACATGTCCACACGGGCTAGATCCATCCCAGTGAAGCCCTGAGGCGCCACCCCAGTGACGATGTACGGCCCGTGTCCGAAGTCTATCGTCCTACCGAGCACGTGGGTGTCGCCACCGAACTCATTCCGCCACATTGCATGGCTGATCACAACAATGCCTGGCGCGCCCGGTTTGTCGTCGTCGGGACCGAACAAGCGACCTAGCTCGGGCGTTACTCCAAGCAACGAGAAGAACTTGCCCGTCACGATACTCGCGTTATAACGCCGCGCGTTCACACCATGTCCCACTGTGAGCTCACGGTTGGTGGCGGCGGCTACCGAGGTAAATGCGCGAGCTCGCGTGAAATCAACATAATCCGGAAAACTCATGGCGTCAGTCGTCCCGCGCTTTCGCGTACTCGGCTCCATCTGACTGATCATCAGCCGCTTCACGCTGCCTGCGTCGCGCACATGTGCGGGCGGGCTCAGCAGCAGTCTGTCGACAACCTCGAACATCACCGCATTTGCCCCGATTCCGAGCGCAAATGACAGCACGATACCCAACGTGAGCGCGGGTGATCGAAGCACTGCCCGCACTCCAGAGCGGATGTGGCCCATCACCGATACCATGGTTCGCTGCGCCGTGTGAGTCATTCGTTTCTCAACGCCACCATCGGTTCCAGCATCGCCGCGCGTCTCGCGGGCACGTAACTGGCCACAACGGCAACTATCGCGAGCAACACAGCACCCGTGAGGTAGGCGACCGGGTCCGTTGCTGTGACGCCATAGAGCATGCTCGCCGAGACTCTTGTCAGTGCAAATGCCGCAACGAGCCCAAGGCCGATACCGATGCCGGCCAGGATGGCGCCGCGGCCCATGATGAGCCGCAACACGTCAGAATTGTGTGCGCCGAATGCCATCCGTACTCCGATCTCTCGCGTGCGTTGCGTCACGAGATATGAGACGACCGCGTACATGCCGGCCACCGCCAGAACGAGCGCAGTCACGCCGAACACGCCCAGCAGCAGGAAGCTGAAGCGACGGTCTGCAGTCGAGGTGCCGATGACCCGTTCTACTGTGCTGAAAGTGGGCGGCACATTCGCATCCACCTTCTTGAGCGCGGCACGCGCGGATGGGATCATCGAGTTGGGGTCGCCGTTGGTCCAGATGGCGATATGGGATTCGCCCATGCTGCCGGGCCGCTGACGATAGTATGCATACAACGTCGGTTCCGGAGGCTGTGAGATCGAGACCGCGCGCACATCGCCTACTACTCCCACTACTCGAAGCGCTCGCATGTCGCCGTCCATGTTTCCGAACTGGATCAGCCTGCCGAGCGGGTCCTGGCCCGGCCACTGACGCTTTGCGAAGGATTCGCTCACGACCGCGACGGTGACCGAGGCATCAGGCGCGTCGCTCTGATCAAAGACCCGGCCACGTACCACAGGTATATGCATCGCCTCGAAATATCCGGCGCTTGCCACGCGCCAGTTGGCATTGCCACTCCGCGAAGGATTCTTT
>JBDTAB010000020.1:0-7205 GCA_039924865.1 Gemmatimonadaceae bacterium
CAGCCGCGTTTATGAGGATTTCACGTTTCATTGTAGCCCACGCGGGTACGGGATCGTACTACAGGGTCCCAACCCAGCTCGCGGTCCAAAAGAGAAATAGACTTGGGCGTCCGGAATCCCGGCGCCAACACCCGTAAAACTATGTATAGAAGGTCCGGAACGCCAGCCAAATCATTGCCAGAACATAAGTTAGGCCCGCTTTCCATTCCTCATGGCTCATGTACAAATGGCCATCGAACCGGTTCGTCGAGTTGGGATCGCCCTTCCAGGGTGCCGCTCTTGGAAAGAAAAGCGGGACGTGAGTCGCATACCGCGCGTATGCATCCGGGAAACGCGCTTCGATGTTGGACACTTCGCGCCGCATCGTGGGATAGTAGATGAGCAGGAAGAACGCGACTACGGCAACCAGAAGGCTCCAGTGCGCGGCCACCGCGAAACCGGCAGCGATCAGAAAGCTGCCTAAGTAGAGAGGGTTTCGTGTGTGAGCGTACGGCCCGCTGGTGGCGAGCCTGTCGTTCTTGACGATATGGCCTGAGGCCCAGGCGCGAACCAGGACGCCAATCAGCGCCACGCCGCCACCGAATGCGAGCGACCCCGGCGTTGGTTTCGCGAATATGATGTAGGCAATGCCGAACAGGAATCCGAGCGGTATCCGAACAGTCTTGGCAAGCTCGGAAGCGGTCACCCGTTGATCTCGCGGAGAATGTGCCTCCCAATCACCAGTCGCTGGATCTCGGAGGTGCCCTCGCCTATCTCGCAAATCTTCGCATCGCGCATCATGCGCTCGACGGGGTAGTCCTTGGTGTATCCGTAACCACCGTGGATCTGGACCGCCTTTATCGTGTTTCGCATGGCAAGTTCCGAACAGAACAGTTTTGCCATCGCTGCTTCCTTGCCATACGATTTTCCGTTCTGCGAGAGCCACGCCGCGTGGAAAACCAGGTGACGTCCAGCTTCTATCTCGGTCGCCATATCAGAGAGCTGAAACTGGATGCCCTGGAACGAAGCGATGGACTTGCCGAACTGCTTTCGCTCGGCGGCATAGTGCAGCGCCTGCTCGTAAGCACCTTCCGCAATACCGAGAGACAGAGCGCCAATTCCGATGCGTCCGGAATCCAGTGTCTCCATGAAGTTGGTAAATCCTTCCCCTTCATCCCCCAGCAGATTTTCCGCGGGTACCTCAACATCCTCGAACACCAGCGCGCGGGTGTCCGAGGACCTCCATCCCAGCTTGTCTTCCTTCTTCCCGGATCGGAAGCCTTTCATCGCGGGCAGCGATTCGTCGTGGCCTACACCAGCAGCCTTCGCCGCTTCGAGATCGGCCGTCGGCTTTGTGAGGATGAACGAGCTGATCCCCTTCGTTCCCTTGCTCGGGTCCGTCACGGCTGTGACCACGAAAATTTCGCCCACGCCACCGTGGGTAATGAAGATCTTGGACCCGTTGAGTATGTACCTGTCGCCCCGCTTTTCGGCGCGTGTGCGGGTTCCGCCTGCGTCACTGCCAGCGGATGGTTCCGTGAGCCCGAATCCGCCCAATACGCGTCCGGACGCGAGTGGAGGAACGAATCTCTGTCGCTGCTCGTCGGTGCCGAACTTCACGATCGGCGAGGTGCCAAGCGTCGTGTGTGCAGAGATCGTAATGGCGTGCGATGCATCGACCTTCGCCATCTCATGGATCGCGATGATATACGATGTAAGGTCCATGCCCGCTCCGCCCAGTTCCTCGGGCCATGGAACGCCGAGGAAGCCGAGCTCGCCCATTCGCTTCACGTTGTCCCAGAGGAACTTGCCCTCTGCGTCAAGTTTCGCTGCAACGGGTGCAACATATTCGCGTGCGAAACTGCGGACCGTGTCGCGCACCGCAAGGTTCTGTTCGGAGAAGTAAAACGAATCGTCCATTCGAATTGCCGAGTTATGTCTGATCGTCCGCAGTCGCGGCCAGGAATCGCGGACCATACCGCTCAGTCTTGACCGGTCCAATGCCGCGTAGATCGCCAAACGCCGCGAGAGTCTGCGGCCGGTGAACGGCGATCTGCCGTAATGTCTTGTCGTCGAACACAATATACGGAGGTACCTCCTGTTCCCGGGCGATCTCGCGCCTTATGCCGCGCAGGCGTTCGAATAGCTCCTGGGCGACCGGTGTAAGGTCGGAGGTGGCATCATTACCAGCTTTTTTCGCTGCCGAACTGTCCTTCGACGCAGCGGGCATCTTCGCCGGAGCGGCCGCACGGGTGCGGGGCGCATTACGCGAACGCCTTACCGGCTCCGCCTTGGCGGGGCGCTGAACCGTGGTTCCGCTGCAGTTATCGCAACCCGAGCAACTTGCCCCAGCTGCCGGATCGCCGAAGTACCTGAGAACAAAAGCACGCCTGCAACTCTTCGCGTAGGCGTAGCGCTGAACGGCTTCGAGCTTCTCCAGTTCGGCATCCCGCCGCCGGTCGAGAGATTTCCAGTCGATGTCAAACGTTGCGAGGTCTCGGCGTGGAGACGCAAGCGTGACGCCGCCGCCAAGTCGCTGCACGGTAATGAACTGGCGAGCCTCAAGGCTCTCCAGAATGTCGTAGACCTCCGCTGGGGCGCCGAGGCCCGATGGAAGGGCAGCGACGTCCACCACCGCACCGGTGTTGATCTCGTCCCGGGCTGCGCGCCAGAGCGCGCGAAGCACACCGAGATGGAGCGCATCTTCATCCTTGGACAGCTCACTCTTGATACGCTCGGAAGTTGCAAGCAGCCGGACGCGTACGAGAGATGCGGATTCCATCGCTTTCAGTATCGCACCGGCCTGTTCGAGCACGCGGAGAGAACTCTCGACATCGCGCGCACTCGCCTTCCCCTGTACGAATCCGGCTATTGTCTCCGGCGAGTCTCCCACCGTTGCCGTGGAGTCGGCGCGCCGCTGCAGCGCAGCGTACACACGCGTGACGAGATCACGCTCCGGATACGATCCCTTAATGAAGTATTCGTGGGTAAACCGATCCTGAAACGCATGCAGTAGAATAGCCTCGGACGGATTACCGTCGCGTCCGGCGCGACCAGCTTCCTGATAATACGCCTCAAGCGTTCCGGGCATCGAATGATGCACCACAGCGCGCACGTTCGCCTTGTCGATCCCCATACCGAACGCGTTCGTCGCAACGATCACTCGTACGTGCTCAGTCATGAACGACTCCTGCACGTCATGACGCTGCACGTCGTCAAGACCTGCATGGTACGCCGCCGCCGATATCCCTTCCTGCTGCAGCATCGCGGCAATGCGCTCAACCGACCGCCGCGTCGCGGCATAGACGATGGTGAGTCCGTCTCTGGCGCGAAGCACGTCCACCAGCAATTCATCCTTGCCGGCGTCGTTGCGTGCCGGAACCACCGAATAACTCAGGTTCTTGCGATCGAAGCCGGTGATCACGACCCTGGGATCACGCAGGGCGAGCTGCCGCGCAATGTCGCGTCTGACTGCCGGCGTTGCGGTCGCTGTAAGCGCGATCGTGGGCGGATCCCCCAGTGCTTCGCGCACGGCTCTCATGCGCAGATAGCTGGGACGAAAGTCGTGACCCCATTGACTGATGCAGTGAGCCTCGTCAATCGCGAGGAGCGACACGCCGGCACGCGCAAGCTGCTCTGCTGTGGTACCTGCGTCGAAGCGCTCAGGCGCCATGTAAAGCATCTTTATCTCACCACGCGCCGCCCGGACCATCCGGTCGGACACCTGACCGTTGGTCAGCGTGCTATTGATGAACGCGGCCGAGATTCCGCGTGCTTCGAGCGCGTCGACCTGGTCCTTCATGAGCGAGATTAGCGGCGAGACGACAACTGTAAGACCGGGTAGCAACAGTGCCGGTACCTGATAGCACAGTGACTTTCCACCGCCAGTAGGAAGGATTACAAGTGTGTCGTGGCCGTTGAGCACCGATTCCACAGCGAGCTCCTGGCCGGCACGGAATGCGGGATAGCCAAAAGCACTGCTGAGAGTCGCGCGTGCGTCGTCGAGAGTCGGGGCTGCCGTCAAAGTAGAGGTCGTCATCCCTTCAACATTCAAACTGGCTGGCCGTGCGACAGAATCGCAGCCGATCGCATGCAATCAAAAAGGCGCACGTATCCGCGACGGTCAGACGGCTCGCGCAAAATGGCCTCGCGTAAACGCGGAGCCAACTACGGAGCGTACTGCGGAAGCTGTTGCTGATTCGTCATTGGCAAGCGCATCCATCATCGCGCGATACCCGCGAATTATCTCTCCGACCGGATCACCGGGCACATTGAAAACCGCACTGAAGGAGCGGACTCCCATGGCCCAGAGCCGCGGGATGTATTCCGATCCCTCGATTGGGCGAGAATGGAGCAACCTGTTTCGGCATGCGCTGTCCGTCGCGACAGCGAACGTGTAGCCGGCGGGGTCGGTGAGAGACACGTTGGGGTGCTTCTGGACGCACAGGTCGCGGCACGTAGTGGGTTCTCGATCGAACGCTGCCGAGAGTACGCAGTGCTCGATGGTCATTCCTTCCGGCCGGCCGTACACCATGATATCGAACCCCTTGCCGTCCCATGGTTGTACGAGGGCCCCGAGTTCATCGGTGGTAAGTTCTATGGACGGTACGACGCGCCGTATCCCCGCGGCAAACAGAAGCGATGCTGTATGCTGGTTGAAACAGTTCACCGCGTAATCCGCAACTACATCGCGTCCGGCGTGAGCAAGCTCGACGGCCAGACCTGCATGCCCCGAAACAATAGGTAGCCCGAGAGCAAGCCATTTATCGACGGCTGGGCGGTCTTCCGGGCGGACGACACTTGGAGTGCGGATTCTGAGTACGATGCCCTGTGCTTCAAGGTCCGTGGCAAGCGCACGGACTCGAGAAACGGGCGGCGTAGGGTGGCGCAGGAATGGATCGAGTACTATCTCCATCGCTCCCGCATCAGCGGCCGCGCGCGCGTCGGCAATTTCGTAGACGTGAGCGCTCAGAGTCGGCGTGTCAGGACGACGGGCGGCGGTATCAACGCTGGCGATCGACGATGCGATTCGCTCGACACGCTCACCCAGAATCGATCCTCGTTCCCATTCCTGGCGTTGCTCGAGCCTCGCGATCGCGCTCTGCCGCATGTGATTGAGCACACTGAGCGGCATGAACAGTCCACCGGCAAGGCCGCGCGCATTCACCTCGCGCAGAACAAAGGCAGTCTCGCCAAGACGACCGAGTTGTTCGCGAAGCTGGTTCACGTCGAGCTCCCGCTTGGATGCGGGAGCGAGTGCCACCTCGCTCCGCTCAACTACTTCGCCGAGCGGGGACTTGAAAACGAGCTTGAGCGGGCTGCCGGCGTTACCGAATACGGCGACGTCGACAGGCTGTTTGCGGGCCGGCATCAATTCGACAGCAGCGAAGCTCTCCCTCGCCTGTGCGAGCAACCGCGCGTCGGAGCTGCGAACTACCCTATCGCCTACCCGAGGTCGTGCACGGAGCGTTAGAGCCTGACGGAAATCACCGTCGGCTTCCCGAAGCGTCCGTTCCGCAGATACTGTTGCGCCGATTGTGTCTGTGCCAACCGGTCCTTCGAATGCGAGACCGTCACCGATTTCAATTCGCGACGATACCTCGACAATTACTTCTCGGACGGTGACTTCAGCAACGACGCCGAGCACGACACCGCGATTGTCTGGTTGGTCTCTCGTCACGTAGTCGCGTCCCGCACGCCCCAGGTACATTCCCGGAGTGAAGCCGCGACTGAATATCTGGACGAGATCCTGCACCTCATCTACTGCTGGTGGCGACCGGTCACCCTCGCCAACACGTGTAAGAAAATCACGGTAACCGCGGGTCGCGGTAGCGACGTATTCAGGTCGCTTCTTCCGCCCCTCGATTTTAAGACACGCGATTCCTGCGTCTGCAATATCCGCGAGCGAGTCGTATGCGGCGAGATCCTTCGCTGATATCAGGTACCCCGAATCAAGCGTCTCGCCAGAGTTCGCGTCAGTGAGCGTGTAATCCTTTCGACACGACTGTGCGCATGAACCACGGTTTGCGCTGCGCTCCGAGATCATCCCCGACATGTAGCACTGGCCACTGTACGAAATGCAAAGTGCGCCGTGGATGAATGATTCGAGACCCAAGTCAGGAACGGCCGCGTGGATCGCACGGATGTCGTCCAGAGTGTTCTCTCGCGCGAGCACGACACGATCGATGCCAAGCTCGCGCATGAGCCGTGCGCCGGTTTCATCGTGCACGGTCATCTGCGTGGAGCCGTGGATCTCGAACCCGGGATAAACCTGGTGGATCAGCGATACGAGTCCCAGATCCTGCACAATGGCGGCGTCTATTCCCCGATCAATCGCTTCCCCGAGAAACTCGAGGGCTTCCTGAAGCTCCCCAGGCTTGACGAGTGTGTTGAGCGTCAGGTAGATGCGTACGCCGCGCGAGTGGGCGAGAGAGCACGCCGCGTCCAGTTCGTCAAGTGAGAGCTGGGCGCCTTCGTCGCGCGCATTGAACTTCTCCGCGCCGAGGTACACGGAATCCGCACCGTTGGCTACAGCCGCTCTGACAGCGTCCAGCGACCCCGCGGGCGAGAGGAGTTCGGGAATGTTTCGGGTGATACTCACCCTCACAATCTAATTATGCTCTCGGGCGGGCGAAACGAAGGAGGAACGCCGCCAGCAGACACGCCAGCGCGGCCCATCGAAATGCGACTGCCCCGGAGTGCAATGACCAGCCGAATAGCAGCAAGGCGCACCCCCCCAACGACAGCTTGAACGCATCGATTCGCCTCACGCTGGCTTCGCGAACCGAAGGACGCCGGTGCGAAAATCGGCCGTGCTGCGCGCCGCGACGTTCGTCCGCACACCAGCCAGCACGCCGTCTTTGAAATCCAGACCGTCGAGCTGATAGAATAGAGTCTTGGTCAGCGCCTGAGCGCTGGCCGACGAATCGGCGATCTCGCGCACGATGCGATCGACCTCCGACTCGAAGCCGTCACGCGGGAGGACTCGGCTCACGAGACCCATCGAGAGAGCTTCGGCGGCACTCACTCGCCGCCCACTTGCGACAAGATCGTACGCGCGCTTCTCACCAACCGAGCGACGGAGCATTGTCATCACCATCGCGGGCACGAAACCCACCAGGACTTCGGGATAACCGAACTGTGCATCCTCGTGCGCAATGACTATATCGGCGGCCATAGCGAGACCCGCGCCTCCTGCAAGCGCGCGTCCGCGCACCGCGGCGATG
>JBDTAB010000021.1:0-3069 GCA_039924865.1 Gemmatimonadaceae bacterium
AACCCTGGCGTGTTGAGGTAGCCTTGGCCAACGACGCTGGGCTGCGTGCCTTCGGTGGTGATGAGGCCGGCGGAGGCACGCTGGGAGTAGTAGATGACGGTGTCAGAGGTGGGACTGAAGCCGGGTCCGTAGGCTCGGCTTCGCGTCATGGGGGACATGACGATACGGTTTTTCAGCGTGAGGCGACCGACGCGGATTGGGTCGAATGGGGAGGGCATATCATTTCTCCTGCTATATGTGTGAAGCGCCAGGCAGATCCTGTCGTTCAGCTTTTGAAGGCAGTTGATTAGCCGGACAAGTAGTAATATGACACGTATTACTTGCTCAGGCAACCTTCATCTCGAAATGCTCGATCCGAGTGCGTCTGGCCGCCTGCGGTTCTGGCTAACTTGCGTGCATGGCTCTCTCTATTGGCGCGACCGCGCCCGACTTCGATCTCGAAGGCACCGACGGTCCGGTGTCTCTCCGCGACCTACGCGGCTCACGCGTCGTCCTGTATTTCTACCCCAAGGACGACACGCCCGGCTGCACGCGCGAGGCGTGCTCATTCCGCGACAGCATGCAGCGACTCTCGGGTCACGGCGCAGTCGTGGTTGGCGTTTCCAAGGATTCGATCGAGTCGCACAATCGCTTTCGCGAGAAGTACGGACTGGCCTTCCCCCTGGCCTCCGACCCGGACAACAAGGTCGCCACGGAATACGGTGCGTTTGGACCCAAGTCCGTGTACGGCAAGGAAGTGATGGGGACCATCCGATCCACTTTCCTGATAGATGCCAAGGGCAAGATCGAGCAGGTCTGGTCGCCGGTTAAGGTCGATGGCCACGTCGATCAGGTATTGGAAGCGCTGGCGGAGAGTAAGTAATCACGCAGCTGCGCTGCAACTACAGACTGACGACGGTCTTCCCTGTCGCGTGTCTTTCCAACCCGGCTCTATGTAACCGACGACTTTCTCGGCGCCGAGAGATAGTATGTAATTGTGATTCTTTCTCGACGCTGGTCCGCACGTATGCTTTCATCAAGCTGTTGCCGGAATCCTTCTCGCCATGAACGAGAGCATCAGCCAAGACCAGCCATGCAGGAGCATGTCCAGTCCCACCGCGAATCCCAGGAACCAGAACGCTACGAGAGGCAACCGCCACCAGAGGATCGCGCCGAGTGCAAGCGTGATTATTCCGGAGAACAGTTGCCAGCCCCAGTTGGGGTAGCGCACGCCCAGTGACGCACCAATGTGAAACGCACCGCTCACGATGAAGTAAATGGAGAGCACGAGGGTAACCGTCACTGCGCCGGCGGCCGGTCGCGCGATGAGCATGATGCCGACTACGAGCGACAGCAGCCCGAATAGAAGCTCCAGAAACAGGTGTCGCTGTGCCCGCATCCTGAATGCGGAGAAGAGCTGCACGATGCCGCCGATTATGAGCAGCCACCCAAGGAACAACACCGATACGAGCGTTGCGACGAAAGCACTGCCAATCGCCAGCACGCCCACGATGATGAGCAGGATTCCGAGCCCAAGGAACCACCCCCATGCGCGCCGTAGCTCCTGAAAGTCCAGAAGAACAAAATTCGCTGCTGTCGCTGTCATTTCCCCGTCTCCACTCGATTTGGTGTGACGCACCGATGTTTCCCGCAGAGACAGTACTTTCGGGCAAGAGCGGGGCCCGTGTACGTCACATCCCGCTAGCGCTCCATCGGAGACGCTCAATAGCGTCCATCAGTGTACCGGCCACATTCAGGTCGAAGAGCCGGTCGATCTCACGAATGCACGTGGGGCTGGTAACGTTGATCTCGGTGAGGTACCCACCGATTACATCGAGCCCCACAAACCACAGCCCGCGCTCCCGTAAAACCGGACCGACAGCGGCGCAAATTGCCCGATCGCGATCGTCCAGTTCGACGGGATGCACACTCCCGCCCGCGGCAATATTTGCGCGCAATTCGCCAGGACGTGGAATGCGCGCGATCGTGTGCGGTATCGGATTGCCATCCACCATGAGGATCCGTTTGTCACCGGTTGTCGCAACGTCTGGCACAAACGCCTGGGCGATGATCGTGCGGTGCCCATGATCGGTCATTTCCTCGAAGATTACACTCGAATTGGGGTCGTCGTGACGCACCAAGTACACAGAGCGCCCGCCCATCGCGTACAACGGCTTGAGCACGATAGCATCGTGCTCGGTTGCAAACGTCCGCAGCTGTGGTATTGATCGCGTCATCAGCGTGGGCGGACTGCAATCGGCGAACCACCCGATAAACGCCTTCTCGTTGGCGGCGCGCAACGCACTCGGCCGGTTTACCACCAGCGCTCCTTCAGCTTCCGCGCGATCGAGTACGTACGTCGCAGCGAGGTACTCGAGATCAAATGGCGGATCCTTGCGCATCAGAATGACGTCGAGCTCGCCAAGTTTCACGTCGGCGGTTTCACCCAGCTCGAACCAGTGCTTGTTGTCATCGATGACAGTCAGCGGCCGCACAGTAGCCTCTGCGTGTCCGTCGCGCAGACGCAGGTCGCCCACTTCCATATAGTCCAGGCGCCAGCCACGTCGTGCTGCCTCAAGCAACATCGCCAAAGTGCTGTCTTTTTCGGGATGGATTCCGGCGATGGGATCCATCACCACTCCGAGCCGTCGGATCATCGGGCCTCGCCGGTGGAAATCATGTAAGCGGAAATAGAATCTGCTCGAACGCGCGACGCTACTACTTGAAATCGAGCGACTCGGCGCCGCTCCACTGGTCGGGAGGCGCGGTGACGGCATAACCTGCGCACCGATCGGCGATGATGGCGAGCACGGGATCCTTCACATCAATATCGCGCGCATCGGCCAGCAATGCGGTGGCACCGGTGAAGTCGCGCGCAAAGTAACACGTCATCGCGCCATCCAGCAACGATCGCGTTGCCTCCTTGGCACGACGCCTGTCATCGGTCTCCGCGTCCAGAACCTCGTACAGCGTAAGCGCCTGCGTCTTGCCCTTGGCGGCGACTCGATCCACGGCGCGCACCGACAGTCCACTCGATGCCGGTAGCGAACGGAAAGTCTGCTCGCCGATCAAAAACGGTGCGCCATAGCG
>JBDTAB010000022.1:0-4976 GCA_039924865.1 Gemmatimonadaceae bacterium
ATGATCAACACCTACGCGCGCGAGCAGTCTGGACGCTTGAATCTCGATGAAACGTTCAACGACCGCTGGACGGCTGGCATGGGCGTCAACGTGGTTCACTCTGTTGCATCGCGCGGTCTCTCCAACAACAGTCAATCATGGGCAAGTCCACTCTACGCATTTGCGTACACCCCATCCGTCATTGACCTGCAGACGCGGAATGCAACAGGCGCGTTCGTACAGAACCCTTTCGATGGCGGCGGCGGCTCGAATGCATCGAATCCGTTTCAGACAATGGCGTACATAAAGAACAATGAGGATGTAACCCATGAGATCGGATCACTGAATCTTAAGTACACTCCCATAGCCTCCGACCGCAATAACGTGAAGTTCAGTCTACTCGGTGGCGTTGACGCATTCTCGCAGAACAATTCAGTCTACTCACCGCCGTTCCTTCAGTTCGAGCCGAATGACGGCTACCTCGGGACGGCAGAAGAAGCGAGCACCACCAGTCGCAACGCAAACGCATCGTTCAACGCGGTATGGATTTATACTCCTAGAAATTCATGGCTCAGCTCGGCTACATCGTCGTCCGGTATATCAGAGGAAGATCAGTTTTATAATAGTTTTCGCGTCCGCGCCCAAGGTCTCGTCCCCACTGTCGATCTTGTAAGTCAAGGAACGATAGATGACAGTCAAACCAAATCGGTCGTACGCAATTTCGCATACTACGCCCAAGAAGAACTTCTCGCGTTCGACAGCCGTCTGTATGTTCAAGGCGCGTTCCGCGCGGAGCGAAGCTCCGTCAATGGAAACACCGACCATTACTATATCTTTCCGAAGGCGTCAGCTTCGTACCGATTCATCGCGCCGTTTCACGGAGCGGACGAAATCAAGTTCCGCGCGGCGGTCGGTACCTCGGGTAACCAACCGCTCTACGGTTTGCGCGACGTCGTCCTGTCTGGGCTTGGCTCGATCGGCGGCAATAATTCAATTGTACCGAATGCCACGGTAGGCAACCCCCGGGTCAAGCCGGAGACGATGACGGAACAGGAGTACGGCATCGACGCGGCCTTTCTCAAGCATCGCGCGGCGATCGAGGCCACGTACTTCTCTCGTACCATTACGGACATGCTGCTGCAGGCTCCGCTCGCGCCAACGAGTGGGCTTGCGTTGCAGGTGATCAACGGCGGCAAAATGACGAGTCGGGGCGTTGAGCTCGGGCTCACGCTTGTGCCGCTTGAGGCCCATGGAATTACGTGGACCTCGCGCACGCAGTTTTATCACATTGCGCAGGAGATCGTATCACTGCCAGTGCCGCCCTTTGTCCCTCCGTCGACCGGTTTTGGTTCTTCGTTCGGCTCGGCGCGCATTACCCCGGGCTATTCCACAACCGCAATTTGGGGCAATACACGTCGACCTAACGGATCGGTTGTGGACACAGTGTTGGGCGATGCCACGCCAAAATTCACGATGCAATTTTCGAATGATATCGCGGTTGGCAACTTCAGGCTCAGCGCATTATTCGACTGGAAGCACGGCGGCGAGGTTTCGGACATCACGCAGAATCGCTTTGATGAAGGGCATAATTCGCGAGACTACGACAATCCGTCGCCAGACACAACGATCGGAAAGACTCTTGGAGCGTACCGCTACAACTCCTGGGCAGGCGGTAAGAACGCGGCGATCCTGATTCAGGATGCGTCATTCGTGAAATTGCGTGAGGTGAGTCTCTCCTACGTCGTACCCGACAGAGTTGTGGATAGAATTCCAGGCGGCGTAGGATCGCTACGCTTGACGCTTAGCGGCCGCAACCTGTACACGTGGACGTCGTACTGGGGTCCGGATCCGGAAGTAAACAATTTTGGCAACAATAACGTTTTGCGAATCACTGATCTGGCGGCTTACCCACCGACGCGTAGCGTATTCTTAAGCATCGACATGGGGTTCTGACTCATGCCATCATATAAGGTATATATCATGCCAAATTGTGTTGCAGGCATCGCCCGCGAAGGTTGGGCCAGCAAATGGCTTCGGGCCGTGGCTGTTGGTTCGCTCTGTGTGCTCGGTGCTGTTGCCTGCAACAGCGATCGTCTCACGATACCGAATTACGGAAACCCGACGCCGGGCGCATTGGCATCAGACCCGATTAGTAATGTTCAGTTCCGAGTGAATGGAATTCTCGACCTGAACCGGCGTAATATGTTAGCCTGGGTCAACAACTCCGGAATATTCGGTCGCGAGAGCTTCAACTACTTCTTGACTGACAGTCGAGTGACGGCGAACTACTTGGACAAACCGGCGATCGATCCAGGGGGGACGGCAGCGGGGGATTGGAACGGGCGCTTCTCGAATTTGCGCGCGATCCATGCGTTAATCGGCGTCGTGGATTCGGCCCCGAGCGTCGTATTTAACGCGCAACAGAAGTCGGCGGCACTCGGATTTGCCCACACGATGAATGCGCTCGAACTCTCCTACGTGGTGATGGCGCGCGACTCCCTGGGATCGCCGGTAGATATTACTGATGACCCGCGCGCTCTGTCGCCATTCGTCTCTCGCGATTCTGTATACAACTATATAGTTGGCGAGCTCGATGCGGCAAAAACGGAACTTCAAGCCGGTGGCGCAGCGTTTCCATTCAGGCTGAACAGCGGTTTTACCGGGTTCGACACACCGGCCACGTTCCTTCAGTTTAACCGCGCTCTGGCCGCACGAATAAACGCGTACCGTGCGTCGTTAGGTATCGCTGGGTGTGGTGCCCCGCTGTCCTCAGCGTGCTACACTATCGTGTTGCAGAATCTTACCGAATCATTCGTAAACGGCGGCGGCTCACTAAACACTGGCGTTTACGATATCTACTCGAGCGCGGCGAACGACGTACCTAACCAATTCAGCCCGGCTCTCACTCAGAACTATGTTGCGCATCCGTCGATTGGCCCCGACGCGCCTCTCCGAGCGGATGGCACGCCAGATCTGCGATATCAGACGAAGATCAGGCGGCTGTCCGCACCAAGGGCCTATCCTACGCCCGGTATCAGCATTCCCACAGACTACGCGTTCGCTCTGTATCCGCTGCCAAGCTCGCCAATTCCGATTATTCGGAACGAAGAGCTAATCTTGCTCCGGGCTGAGGCACGCTATTTTACTGGCGACATCGCGGGGGCGACCTCCGACATCAATCTTATACGGACCACGTCTGGCGGGTTGAGTCCGATTTCGGGGTTCGCCAATCAGGGTTCGTTCATAACCGAGTTACTACTCCAGAACCGCTACTCGCTGCTGTGGGAAGGACATCGCTGGGTTGATGTGCGCCGTTTCAATCGATTGAATACGCTTCCTATCGACATCCCAAGTAGGCAGTTTGTTGCATCGAGACAACCAATACCAACCGCAGAATGTCTCGCCCGCGTGGGGAGCAAATTCCCGGCTCCTGGTTGTTAGGAGTATGCTCGGATCAGCTGAGAGAGAATGCGATGGCGCGGAAGCACAACACATCCATGCTCAGCGCCTCAGGAAATTTTACGACGTAAACAACGGGGTATAGCTATGCGTTTCATTCATGCCGCCGCGATGGCGGCCGCTCCATGCGTCGCTTTGTGTGTCAGTGCGGCAGTCCTCCCAGTCGAGGCGCAGTCGCCTGCCGCGATGGCGACCGGCATGCCGCCAGAGCTCAAAGCCATTCGCGAGTCCGACCTCAAGCGAGATCTCTATTTCTTCGCGTCCGATTCGATGCGTGGGCGAGAGGCCGGCACGCTGGATGAGTTACGTGCTGGGAGCTGGATGGCACAGCAGGCTCGCAAAGCAGGACTCCTACCAGCAGGCAACGATGGGACGTTCTTTCAGTGGTGGTCGATGCACCGGCTGCGGCAGTCCGACAATAGCCACCTTTCAATAGGAGGCACGCCGCTTGTTCTCGGGCGCGATATCGTAGTTCTCGCTCCTGTCGATGCATCCATCGATGCGCCACTGATGTTCGTGGAACCGGGTGCGACATCTGATTCAGGCGCGATCCGCGGGAAGGCTGTGGTCACGGAAATCCCAGCACCAGCGTCAGGAGAGGTACCGCGCCGTTACGCCATGGTAGCGATGCGGCAGGCATCGCAACGGTTCCTCGCACTGGGAGCCGTTGCAGTGCTCGTGGTGTCGGACGCCGCTTCGGAACAGAGTGGGTTTGCGTCGGCTGTTGACCAGTTGCCGCGTGGCCGCTACGGCATCGATAGCGCGGGAACAGTGGCGTACTGGCCTGACGCGGTAGGAGGCGCAGTGCGTCCACCGCCCGCGCCGCCCGTCCTATGGGTGCGTCGCGCAATGCTCGGTAAGCTCCGTGCACCAGACCAGCGATTTACTGCGCAACTCGTTACCGAGGATTTCTTGTATCCATCGGTAAACATCATCGGCGTAGTACACGGAACCGATCCGAAACTGCGCACACAATACGTCGAGTACAGCGGACATCTCGATCATGATGGTGTACGCTCCCCGATCGCTGGCGACTCGATCTGGAATGGTGCGGATGACAACGGAAGTGTCGACGTAGGGATATTGGCAGTGGCGCGTGCGTTCGTAAAGCATCCCGGCCGGCGTTCAGTGATCTTCGTCTGGCACGGCGCCGAAGAGCGCGGGCTTCTAGGATCGCGTTACTTCGTCAATCATCCTACTGTACCGAGAGACTCCATAGTTGCTGATCTTAATGGTGATATGATCGGCCGCAACAATCCCGATTCTGCGACAATTCTTGGTGTGCAGCCACCGCATCGCAACTCGCCAATGCTCGTTCGGATGGCCTTGGACGCGAACCAGCGCATCACGAAGTTCGGCATCGACAGCGTTTGGGACCGTCCGTCGCATCCGGAGGGATGGTATTTCCGGAGCGATCACATTCCGTATGCAAGGGTTGGTATTCCAGCGATTTCATTTAGCACCAATCTTCACGCTGACTACCATCGACCAAGTGATGAACGCCAGCGGATCGATTACGCGAAGCTGACTCGCATGGC
>JBDTAB010000023.1:0-3311 GCA_039924865.1 Gemmatimonadaceae bacterium
CGCTACGCGAAAGAGCACCGTATGGACGATTCCGATGCCGGTGCGGTTGGAACATTCCACCAATTCCGAGAGGCATCGAGCCGGGCGGTCGACCGAACTGGAAACACACGATGCGGCGTCGACTCACAAATATGCTTTCTGGTGAACCGACGGCTAATCTACGCCTCAAGCGCTACACGGGACGGTGCGACCATACACATCTGTGGACCTGGAGGCGTTGCAAAATGGGCACGTCCCACCGCGCCCAAGCCGTTGAATCGCTACCAGATCTTCACACGTTCTGCGGGCGGCAGGTACATCTTGTCACCAGGCTTGACGTTGAACGCCTTGTCGAACGCATCGTTGTTGATGAGCGGTACAAAAGCGCGGTACATGCCGGGCGAGTGGGGATTGGTCAGAAGCTGCTGCCGTAGAGCCGCGTCGCGCATCTTGGTGCGCCAGATCTGTGCGAAGCCAAGGAAAAACCGCTGATCGCCCGTGTACCCGTCGATCACTGGTGCAGCCTTCCCGTGTAGTGAGATGTGATACGCACGATAAGCCTGTGCGAGCCCGCTCAGGTCGCCGATGTTCTCGCCCATCGTCAGCTGCCCGTTTATGTGCAGCGAGTCGATTGGATTTATCGCGTCGTACTGCGCTGCCAGCCGCGTGGTAAGCGCCTCAAATGCAGTCGCATCCGCTGGCGTCCACCAATCCCGCAGATTGCCATCACCATCCGACTTGCGCCCCTGATCGTCGAAGCCGTGGCCAAACTCGTGCCCGATCACCGCACCAATGGCGCCGTAATTGGTCGCATCATCGGCGTTCACATTGAAAAACGGCGGCTGCAGTATCGCCGCTGGAAAGACGATCTCATTGTTGCTCGGGTTGTAATACGCATTGACTGTCTGCGGTGTCATCCCCCAGCGCCAGCGCTCAACAGGTTGGCCAAGCCGGCCAGTCATGTCGGCATACTGAAACTCTGCCGACCGCATGGCGTTGCCAAGCAGGTCGCCGCGCTTGATCACGAGTCCGGAATAGTCGCGCCAGCGATCGGGGTATCCGATTTTCACAGTGAATTTCGCGAGCTTCGCTTGCGCCTGTGCCTTGGTCGCGGGGCTCATCCACGTCAGGCTGTCGATGCCAACTTTGTACGCGAGGCGCAAGTTGTTCACCATCGCGACCATGCGCGCCTTCGCTCCGGGCTTGAAGTATTTGGCGACATACAGTTTGCCTGCCGGCTCCCCGAGTATGCGGCCGACCTCATCAACAGCGCGCTTCCAGCGCTCGGGTTGGGTTTGGAGTCCTGTAAGGGTCTGTCCGCGGAACGCGAATCGCGCATCTCCAAACTCCGATGGCAGCTCATTGGCGTAAGCATCGAGCAGTTTGAACGTCATGTACTCGCGCCACGTATCGATCGGCGTGCTTGCGAAGACGTCGTTCATCGACTTTACAAAATCGGGCTGACGTACCACGACTTCCGTCGCCGCTCCGAGTCCGGCCGCGCCGAGATACGTGGGCCAACTGTATGCAGGCGACATCGCCGCAAGCTGCGCGGCGGTCATCTTGTTGTATGTCGCGTTGCGATCTCTGTTGCGCGCGCGATCCCACTGCACTGTTGCGATCGATGTCTCGAGCGCAAGGATGCGCGATGCCGCACCACCCGCGTCGGGATCCTTGGCGAGGTTCAGCAGCCGCTCGACATAATTCCTGTATGCTTCGCGTGTCTCGACCATCTTCGCATTCCTGGCGAGATAATAGTCACGGTCCGGCATTCCGATCCCGGACTGGTTCACGGTCACAATGTTGAGCGACGAGATCTTAGGATCCGATCCCACGCCAACGCCAAACGGTCCCTGAATGCCCAGCCGCGCGAGATGCGCGAACTCGCCTGGGAGCTGCTCGGTAGACGTCAATGCGGCTATACGTGTCAGTTCGCCGTGCAGCGGTTGGAGCCCCAGCGACTCGACGCGCGTAGAGTCCATATAGCTGGCGTAGAGATCGCCGACTTTGGCTCGATCCGAACCAGCGGGCGCCTTGGCGGCCGCAGCCTCCTCGAGGATGCCATGCAGATCAGCGCGGCTCTTCTCGCTCAGTTCGTTGAACGCGCCCCAGCTCGATGCGTCGGAGGGGATCTCCGTACGCTTGAGCCACGTGCCGTTGACGAACCTGAAGAAATCGTCCTGAGGCCGAACACTTCGATCGAAGTTGGTGGTATCGATGCCGAGTGCGTGGCCAGTCTGCGCGGCGAGCGGTGCCGCCAGCATGCTGGCGGCGATGAGAGTAGCGGAAACACGAGCGACTATTCGAGCGGCTATCCGAGCGGCCATTCGAGACGCTCCGAAAGAAGTCTGGTCCATTCGAAACTCTGAGGGTAAGACAAGAGCGGTGTACCGAGAGGATTCCCGCAGTGCGCGGGCCCCGCGAAGGAAAGTTAGGCTGCCAGTGATACTGATAGGCCCGCGAACTCGTTGGGGGCGGCTGGCGTGCAGCCGGAATCAGCGCTTCGGGTTGCCAGGTTTAGCGGGTCGCAGCACCGCGTGCGATGCCACCGGACTCGAGCCCAGCAGTCTTCAGGCCCTTCGGCCGCCTCGAACGAGTCGGAGCAGGAACAGCAACACTACCGCCCCAACGAAGGCGACGAAAATGGTGCCGCCCAGTCCCGCGAACGGGGTGTGGACGCCGAGTTCACGGAATAGCCAGCCGCCAAGAAATGCGCCAACAATTCCGATGATAATGTCGCCGATGAGACCGCCGGCGCCACCGCCCATCACAAACGAAGCCAGGACACCAGCGACCAGTCCAACTATCAGCCATGTCAGCAAGTCCATATCAATCGCCCCGGGGTCAGAGTCAGTGCTGCGAATTAGTCTGCATTGCAAGGATAGGTCCTGCGGCCACGCCACGACTGAAAATAAGCGCGAATGTTCAAAGTCGGTGACCGCGGCGCGAAGCTCTCTGGCGGTCAGCGCCAACGTCTTGCGACTGCGCGAGTATCATTCATGGACCCAGCACTCGCGCGTGGAAGTCAGTCTGGAGCAGGCAATCAACCACGGAGATTTCGCGTTGTTCACACCAAGGGCTTCATCACAAACTGCATCGCGCTGGACAGTGTGCCATGCGGCGCGCACCGGCGCCGTTGCTGCATTCACGGTTTCGGCGTTCACGATTGCGGCGATCCCTTCTGCCGTGCAGGCGCAACATCAGAGCGCGGAATCTTCAGTTACGCACTTCTCGAGCGTTTCGGTGTCTCCGGACGGCAAGAATCTTGTCTGGATCGCGTCTGGTCCTGGAGCGCGCGGGGCACTAATGCTGGCCGCCGGAGGCGGGAAGGA
>JBDTAB010000024.1:0-20860 GCA_039924865.1 Gemmatimonadaceae bacterium
ACGGTCGCGGCCTTTTCATCCTCGACGATGCGACTGCACTGCAGCAGTTGAACACGGCCCTCACAACTGACGCAACGCTGTTCGACGTTCGGCCCGCCATACACTGGAGCATGTGGAATAACGACGCAAATATGGGGCAGAAGCGGTGGGTCGGCGAGAATCCACCCGATGGTGCGCTGATTACCTATTACCTGAAAGACCAGCCGAAAGGCGAGGTAGACGTCACTATTACCGGCAGCGATGGCAAGGTTATCCGGCGTCTGAAGCGCGTCTCGGACGAGGCTGGTGTAAACCGCATCGCATGGGATTTGCGTGAGGAAGCGCCGTTCCAGGCGCCGGCTGCACCATCGGCTGCACGGGCAGAATCGCCGTTCGGTGCACAGCCACCGGATACGTCGCTAGCGGCGGTACGCGCCCGAAGGCGTGCGGCGACGGGTGGCCAGGCAGGCGGCGGAGAAGAAGGATTCTTCTCACGAGCAGTAGCACCTTCGGTGTTGCCCGGTACTTACACAGTGACAGTTACCGTCGATGGTAAGCAGTACGCGAAACCGCTGACTGTCGAAGTCGATCCTCGTGCCGACATCACACCGGCGCAACTTATTGCGCAGCATTCCGCGGGTGTAGAGATGCGGGAGCTTACTTCGCGCGTGAACCGCATCGTGGCAAGTGCCAACGATATACTCGGCCAACTCGCGACTCTCCAGACTCAATTGCGCCGCTCCGGGCCGAGAGTCACCGCCGAAAGCGCTAGTTCCAGCACGCCAGGTGCTGGTTCAACCACGGCAGTTGCGTCTTCGTCGGCCGTTCTCACCGAGATCGGTACCACTATATCCACACTCAAGCAGTTCCGCGATTCGGTCCTGACACGGCCGCTGCCGGGTTTAGGTTATCGCCAGTACCCGCGACTACGTGAAGAGATCACCACCGTGTCTGGGATGATTTCGCGGCCAATAAGTCCGCCGACTTCTGGAGAGATGCTGCGTATGGGCGAGTTGAAGACGGAAACCGATGGAGCACAAGCGCGCCTCGACGGCATCATCCAGAATAATGTGCTCAGGATCAATCAGATGCTCACGGACACTCCGCACATTGTTGTGTCGCGTCGGTGACTGTCTACGTATGCACTACGTGCAGTATGGACTGGAGCTGGCGGCCCGGGTGACGGCCGCCCGGCTTGAGCTCCGACGAACGCTATCGATGGGCGTCTTTCCGACCCTCCAAGTCCCTGTGCAACGGCAGCCCCGTCATCAAGCGCGAAGAGCGTATCAGCGGAGACGCCAAGTGCTCGCGCGAGCTTGAGCGCCAACAGGACGGAGCGCAGAATGCGACCAATCCGATCGCGTTCACCGACCTGCGCGTAACTCCAGCCATTCGGCCGGCGTGAGGTCACGCATCGCACGGTGCACGTTTAAGGTATTGCGCGGCATCTCCCGTTAGCGCGCTCGTTAGCGCGCTGAGCCGATGAGCCAACCAGCGGTCTTCGCGCCCGCCGCAGGCTCGATCGCACGGTGCACGTCCGTCAGTCCTTCGAGAATCGGCTCGGCAAAAGTCAAGAGATACTGACACTGCGCTACGGTCACATTCATGGAAACCTCGTGGCTCGCAAGCCAACGGCCGCTGACCCCTAGCTGCAAAACCGGCTGCGCCTGGATTCATCGAATCCCGGCGCAGCCGTCAGGCCACAATCTTCAGCAAAGCGGCCCTCTCGCGGTAACCGCGTCAGTTCACATCCTGATCGTCAGTCCCGCAGTGAACTGCACATCATTACGCGCTGAACGGTCGGCCAACTCGCCATGAAGACCGCGGAAAGCTGAGACGTTGTCACGCGCTTCGATCCTGAGTCCAGCGCGGCTGGCCGTGGGTACGATGTCAATACCGATCGAACCGTGGCCCACAAAATCCGTTTGCGCGCTGACGTCGTCGACGTTGCGGTAATTGTACGTACGCCCGCCCGCACCAAGCGCCGCGTAGGGGCGCAGCGACCAGGCTGGATTATTCAGGAGGTTGTTCATCCGTCCTTCAATGCCCAGGTCATACTGATACAGATCAACCCTGGCGTCGCTGCCCGAGAGCGCCTTGTCGTTGCTCGGCGCCCATGCCAGTGAACCCGTTACGGCAAAGTTCCGCTGGAACTGCCAGCTCATGTCCGCGCCAGCCAGCACGCTGTTCTCCAGCAGGCTCCGTTGCTGACCCGTCTGTACCATGGCACCCACGAATGGACGTAACTCGATAGTCGAAGTCCCTTGCGCGCCAATCACACCCACCGGTAGAGCAATCGCCATCGCCAGAGCGGCGAGAACGCTGCCGGACACATGAGACAAAGATGCACTAACTGTCATAACTACTCCCTGGAGCACCACGCTCCACCTAAGATCATTTCGCCCTTGATCGGGCAGCTGCTGGGGCGGCGTAGCCAATAGTGCTGCATCGTCTCGTCTGGACTGGTCGGTCCTGACATTTCAAATGATGACAGGGTTCAGGGTATTTGTCAAGACTTTCCTTGACTTATTAATCTGAGCACACAAAAGTGTTCTTTTTGCGATGTATTGTGGCTATTCTGGCGCTTTGATGGCTCCTGTGTCGAAGCGCGCGGTGTCCAGCGTGAGCTGCGCGCGCGGCACGTGGCGGTTGACATACAGCGTATTTTTAGGTTGGGGTGGACTGGCGCGGCATTACACTTACCGCCCTTCCGATGATGCAAACGCGTGTCTGCGACCGATGCGCACAGGCGTCGCCGGCTTGACCGGCTCAGGACGAGCCCGCAAGGTGCCTTGCAGACTTCCATGTCTTTTCATTAAAGATCGTCATATGACACTACCTTCCTCGTTCAGTTACGAACAGTTGCTGGCGTGTGGTCGCGGCGAGTTGTTCGGCGAAGGCAACGCGCGCCTGCCAAAGCCGCCGATGCTGATGTTCGATCGCATCACGCTGGTGGATCCCACCGGTGGCCCGCACGGCAAGGGCGTTCTGCGAGCCGAGATGGACATCAATCCGGATCTGTGGTTTTTCAAGTGCCATTTCGAAGGTGACCCGGTGATGCCGGGGTGCCTCGGCATGGACGGCATGTGGCAGCTCGCTGGCTTCTATCTGCCATGGCTGGGTGAGCCCGGTCTGGGACGTGCGCTGGGTGTGGATGAGGTCAAGTTCACCGGACAGGTCCTACCCAGCTCAAAATTGCTCACTTACGAAATTGACGTGCGTCGCGTCATGCGCGGCAAACTGAGGCTCGTGATCGCGGACGGCAGCATGTCTGTTGATGGCCGGCCGATCTATGCAGCCACTGGTTTGCGCGTAGGGCTATTCCAGACAATCGAGGGCTTTTGAAATGCGTCGAGTGATGGTGACCGGGATGGGCGTGACGTCGTGTCTCGGCAACACGCTGGAAACCGTATCGACGGCACTGCGCGATAGTCACAGCGGTATTCGTGTGGTGCCCGAGTTTGTCGAGATGGGCCTGCGCAGTCACGTGGCAGGAGTGCCGGACATCGATCTGGCTGCGCAGATTGATCGCAAATTGAAGCGTTTCATGGGCGATGCAGCAGCGTATGCGTACGTGTCCATGCGTGATGCAATGGCAGATGCGGGCCTCGATGCCGACGCAGTCCATGATCCGCGCATCGGCGTCATCGCCGGTTCCGGCGGCGGCTCACCGCAATGGCAGATTGAAGTCGGTGACCTGCTGCGCTCCAAAGGTGTGCGCAGGGTCGGCCCGTACATGGTGCCGCGCACGATGTGCTCCACGGTGTCCGCCACGCTGGCTACAGCCTTTGGCATTCGCGGCGTGAGCTATTCCATCTCCGCGGCATGCGCTACGTCGGCACACTGCATTGGTGCTGCTGCGGACATGATTCGCCACGGTGCGCAGGACATTGTATTTGCTGGTGGTGGCGAGGAAGTGCATTGGGGCATGACCGCCCAGTTCGATGCCATGGGTGCGTTGTCCACACACTTCAACGAGACTCCGGCGGTGGCATCACGTCCCTACGATAGCGCGCGCGATGGCTTCGTCATCGCCGGTGGCGGCGGCATGCTGGTGCTGGAGGAATACGAACACGCCAAGGCGCGTGGCGCCAGGATTCATGCCGAGCTGGTTGGTTACGGTGTCACCTCCGATGGCGCCGATATGGTCGCGCCAACCGGCGAAGGTGCAACGCGCTGCATGCAGATGGCGCTAGTCGGTGTCAGCGCACCAATTGACTACCTCAACACCCACGGCACGGCCACGCAAGTTGGCGACATCGTGGAGCTGAATGCGGCACGCGAGGTGTTTGGATCTCAAATGCCGCCTCTGTCATCGACCAAAGCACTGACTGGTCATTCGCTCGGCGCGGCCAGTGTGCACGAGGCGATCTACACACTGCTGATGTTGCGCGATGGTTTTGTCGCTGCTTCGGCCAACATCGATACGCTGGACCCGCAAGCCGAGGGTTTCCCGATAGTGCGCGAGAGCCATGCGGCGACGCTCAACACGGTAATGTCCAACAGTTTTGGTTTTGGCGGCACCAACGGTACGTTGGTGTTTGCACGTGTGTGAGGTGGGCATGACCGGTACCTGTTACGTCGAATAGATGCTGGAAAAGCCCCACGGTGAGTGTATCGTGGGGTTTTTTCTATCGAAAGCTGTGTAAGATCGATCACATTAGGCATAGCTCTGGCTGTATAGTTCCTCGTACGTTTCAAGGTGAACTCATGCTTCTCAGCGAACAACAAACCATCGCCCTCGAAGAAACCGCCAACGACATCCGCAAGTCGATAATCAAGATGCTTGTCGCTGCCGGATCCGGCCACACAGCGGGCCCGCTCGGCATGGCCGATATTTTCACGGTGCTCTATTTCCACACGCTTCGCCACGATCCCAAGAACCCCAAGTGGGAAGATCGCGATCGAGTGCTTCTCTCCAACGGGCACATCTGCCCCGTGCTCTATGCAGCGATGGCGTACGCCGGCTACTTCCCGAAGGAGTTGTTGATGACCCTTCGGAAGTTTGGGTCGCCCTTGCAGGGACATCCTCACCGCGAATTTCTGCCCTCGCTGGAGACGAGTTCCGGGCCACTCGGCGAAGGACTGTCTCAGGCAGTCGGTATGGCCATCGCCGACAAGATGGACGGCAAGACCGGTGAGCGTCGCATCTACTGTCTCATGTCGGACGGCGAACTCGAGGAAGGCGAGAGCTGGGAAGCGGCGATGCTCGGCGGCAAGGAGAAGCTGAACAACCTCGTGGCCGTTATCGACCGCAACAACATTCAGATCGACGGATTCACAGAAGATGTGATGCCACTCGAACCCCTCGCGAAAAAGTGGGAAGCGTTCAACTGGCACGTTCTGGAGATCGACGGACACAACCTGGAAGCAATCGCCGCCGCATTTCACGCCGCGAAGCGCATCTACGACAAACCGACCGTCATTATCGCGAACACGATTCCCGGCAAGGGCGTCCTCGAGTTCGAGCGCGATTATAGGTGGCACGGAAACCCGCCCAACGAGCGACAAGGCGAAATGGCGCTCGCCGAACTGCGAGCAGCGGGTGAGAACATTCGCAGCAGGGCGCAATCATGACCGCGAACATGCATGGGGCCTTGAACGCCGAACTTCGACTGAACGAAAAGATGTTCGACGACGACGTCAAGAAGATCGCGATTCGCAAAGGATTCGGCGAAGGGCTCGTCCTCGCGGGCGATGCGGACGCGCGTGTCGTAGTGCTCTCCGGCGATCTCACAGAGAGCGCACAAGCGGAGGCATTCAAGCAGAAATATCCCGAGCGTTTTGTCGAACTTGGAGTGGCCGAGCAGAACATGGCGGCGGTTGCGAGCGGGATGGCGGCGAAGGGCAAGATCCCGTTCATCACCTCGTACGCGATGTTCAGTCCGGGGCGAAACTGGGAGCAAATACGCACGACCATCTGCTACAACAACCAGCCCGTGAAGATCGCCGGCTCACACGCGGGCGTATCGGTCGGACCGGACGGCGGTACGCACCAGGCAATCGAAGACATCGCGATTACGCGAGTGATCCCGCACATGACGGTGATCTGTCCCTGCGATGCGATCGAAGCACGCAAGGCGACTGTCGCTGCCGTCTCTACCGGCACGCCCGTGTACCTTCGATTGGCGCGCAACGCGACGCCAGTCATGACGACAAACGACACGCCATTCCGCATTGGCGTGGCGCAAATTGTCTGGCAGTCTTTGGCCCCTACCGTCGGGATCATTGCAACGGGGTCGCTGCTGCACAAGGCGCTGCTCGCGGCCAAGGAGTTGAGCGAGAGTGGCATCCAGGTTGACGTGATGAATCTCTCAACGATCAAACCGATCGACGAGGCGGCCGTCGTTGCGTTGGCGACGCGTACTGGCCGAATCGTGACAGTGGAAGAGCATCAGGTCGCCGCCGGCATGGGGTCAGCCGTGGCGGAGTGCCTGGCCGTGCATCATCCCGTGCCGATGCGATTCATTGGGGTGCAGGATCGATTCGGGCAGTCGGGAACGCCCGAAGAGCTGGTCGAGCATTATGGCATGGGCAGCGACGCAATCGTTGCGGCGGTGCACGAGATCCTGGCCAGGTAACAGGACGCACCGCCGAGCGCTCACTCGGGCGCTCACTCGGGCGCTCACTCTCTGCCAGCGCCGTTATCCCGCCCGGCCGCCGGGATTCCGGCGCACAGTTTGCTGGAATCGATCGGATTACCCAACCGCCGCAAACGGAGCGAAACGGTGGCCCATCGCAATCATGGTAATCCCTGCTGGTACGAACTGACGACCAGCAAAGGCAGTCTGCAGGCCGCCGAACGATTCTACGGGGAGACGCTCGGCTGGAAGATCGAGGATTCCGGCATGAAGGAGTTTGACTATCACCTGGCCCGGTCCGGGGGCGACATGGTGGCGGGTCTCATGGAGATGCCGGACGATGTGGCGAGCATTCCGCCCTTCTGGATGATCTATTTCGCCGTCGACGACGCCGATCAGTTCGTGGCCGATGCCAAAGCGGCCGGCGCCAGCATCCACCGCGTGCCCAGCGATGTCCCCGGCACCGGTCGCTTTGCCCTGTTGGCCGACCCGCAGGGTGCGGCCTTCGGTATTCTGCAACCGGACCTGAGCAATATGTCGTCCGACGACATCGCCAAGGCCGATGCTGGCGAAGGCGCATTCAACCAGAGCAAGGCAGGTCACGGGAACTGGAACGAGTTGATGTCAACAGAGCCCGCGGCGGCCTTCGCGTTCTACGCCAGCTTGCTTGGCTGGTCGAAAGGGGACGCGATCGACATGGGCAAGATGGGCACCTATCAGCTGTTCCGCCGCAACGACGTCGATATCGGCGGCATGATGGATCTCGGCGACTCGCCCGTCCCGAACTGGCTGCCGTATTTCGGAGTGGACGGATCCGTTTCGGACCGGATCGACGCCATCAAGGCCGCCGGTGGCAGCGTCCATCATGGACCAATCGAGGTGCCAGGCGGCGGCTACATCGCTGTCGGTCAGGACCCCCAGCACGCGTGGTTTGCGCTAACCGGTGCCAAGAAGTGAGCGCGTAGCCGCGGTCAGCTTCGATATGTGGTTCACCGGCAGATTTCTGGACTCCGCCGGCGGGCATCCCCTTCCCAACTCGTGCTCCATGGGCGATTCTCTTCATGCGTCAATCGCCGTTTCCACCTGCCGCTATCGGAGCACTGCAGTGAACAATCCCGAAGACCTCCTCGAACAGTACCAGGCCGATCTCGAATCTTCCGACTTCGACGAAGAGGCGCATGGGATCGATCGCCGCCAGTTCGTCTTGTTCTCACTTGCCGCTGCAGCAGCCACCACGCTCGGCATCAAGCCGGCACTCGCGCAGCCGCGTAGCGGGGGTTCCGCGCACACTGCCTACCAGCCAGACTTCTGGCAGCAGGAACCGGCTCTGGCGCTCGGCAACGGCGAACCACCTGCACTCCAGTTCCAGCCATACCCGGGCGGCACCGGCGCGCTCATGGAGAAACTGGTACGACAGCGCGGCGCCGCGGCGTTTGATCGCGGCACGTACGAGCCCGAGTCGTGGACTGGCGCCGTTCCAGCGTCGGACGACGACATCGCCTTTCTTCCCGCGCACCGTCTGTCGGCGCTCCTCAAGGCTCGACGCATCACATCCGCGCGCCTCACCGACATCTACCTCACACGCCTCAAGCGCCTCAATCCCGTCCTGCTCTGCGCTGTCACGATCATGGAAGATCAGGCGCGCGCCGAGGCCGCGCGCGCCGACGCTGAGATCGCCGCGGGCCACTACCGGGGCCCGCTGCACGGACTGCCGTACGGCGTCAAGGACCTGTTCGACACCAAAGGCGTGCCCACTACGTGGGGCGCCAAGGATTTTGAGAATCGCATAATCGATATGGACGCTGAAGTCGTCGTGCGCTTGCGCGACGCCGGTGCGGTGTTGATCGCGAAACTCGCCACTGGGCTGTTCGCTCAGAACGACCAGTGGTTTCGGGGCCGCACCAATAATCCGTGGAACCTGTCGCAGGGCTCCAGTGGATCATCCGCCGGCCCGGCATCAGCAACCGCTGCTGGATGCGTGGCATTCGGCATCGGGACCGAGACCTCGGGCTCGATAGTCTCGCCGACTATCCGCTGCGGCATAAGCGCGCTGCGCCCAACCTTCGGCAGCGTCAGCCGCTACGGCGGGATGGTGCTTTCCTGGTCACAGGATCGCGTAGGGCCCATTGTGCGTACGAGCGAAGACGCTGCAATGGTGTTCAATGTGATCCACGGCGTGGACGAGAAAGATCCGTCCACTGTGATGATGCCGTTTCAATTCAACCGCGCCATCGACTTGGGTGCGTTGCGAATCGGTGTCGACGACCAGGCTCCAAAGGAACTGGTGGACAAGCTGCGTGAGCTGGGAATGAAGCCCGTGTCCATCGGACCACGCCCTACCGTACCCGGAATCGGCGGCAGTGGCGGTCTCGACGTGGAATACGCGGCTGCGTTCGACTCGTACGTGCAGATCAAGGCCAAGCAGATCGGGCTCGATCTCAACAATCTTCCGCCACTGCCGGTACGCGCTGCCGGCGGCGAGGGCCGCGGAGCGGCGCCCGCCAACCCGACGACGCCTGCCAATCCGATGGCGCCTGCCGACTGGAATCCGCGGTTCGTGAATGGCCGCCGCATACCAGGATTCGAGTTCCTGCAAACGGAACGCCGACGCTACGTGTTGATCAGCAAGTGGGCCGAGTTTCTCAAGGATCTGGACATGTATATCGGCAGTCCGTTCGCCGACGTCGGCGCCAACGCGCAGACGGGCCATCCGAGCGCGGTGCTGCCGTACAAGTTTGGAGTGCCGCAGCCGATGGGCGGTCACCGTGGCGCCGCGCCTGCAGCACCCGCAGCACCCGCAGGACCAGTGCCGGAACTCAACGCGCAGCCTATCTGCGGTCAGATAATTGGCAACCTGTACAACGATGATCTGATCCTGTCCGTCGCGCACCTGTTTCAGACGCATGACGACACCGTGCACCATCACCCAACGCTGTAGCTAGATGGTGATGGTGCCGATGGAGGTCGTATGTTCCGTGATGTAAACGCGCGCGCGTCGCATAAAGCGGTCAGGCGATCGATCGCGCCATACTGCTCTGCGCCATCACTCGATCATCGCCGCCCAGCGGGTACACGCCACTGAAGCACGCTGTGCAGAAGGACTCCTCTGGCCGCCCGGTGGCAGCGATCATCCCGTTGTAGGACAGATAGGCGAGTGAGTCGGCGCCCATGGATTGCCGGATCTCCTCCACCGACATCCTCGCGGCCACAAGATCCTCCGTGTTGGGGAGGTCGATGCCATAGATGTCCGGGAATTTCACAGGTGGTGAAGAAACCAGATAGTGCACTTCTCGCGCACCTGCATGCCGCAGCATCGCCACGATCTGTCGCGCCGTTGTTCCGCGCACCACCGAATCGTCAACTACAGCCACGCTTCTGCCGCGCAGCACCTCGGTGATCGGGTTGAGCTTCATCCTGACACCGCGCTCTCTCACTCGCTGTGCCGGCTCGATGAACGTGCGGTGGATGTAGCGATTCTTGACGAGACCAACGTCGAGCGGGATGCCGGTGGCGCTCGCATATCCGATCGCAGCAGGCACGCCGGAATCGGGAACGGGAATCACAACGTCAGCGTGCACCGGATGCTCGCGCGCGAGCTGCATTCCGAATTGACGTCGCACTTCATTCACGCGCAGGCCCATCAGCATGCTGTCGGGGCGTGCGAAATAGACGAATTCAAAGATGTCCAACTGCTCTCGGCCCGCCGCAAGCTGCACCGATCGCAAACCGTGTTCGTCGATCATCACGAGCTCGCCCGGCAATACATCACGCAGGAACGTGCCGCCCACCGCGTCAATTGCGCACGTCTCTGACGATACCACATACCCTGTACCGATCCGCCCGAGCGCGAGTGGGCGAATGCCTCGCACGTCGCGCACGGCGGCCAGCGCGCCGGGTGTGAGAAGCGACATCGAGAACGCGCCCGTGAACAGTGGAAAGCAGGTGCGCACTGCGTCTTCCAACTTCGCGCCACGCGAGAGTTCGCGGTCGAGTGCCGCGTGCATCAGTTCGGAATCATTGGCGTCGGTGATGTCGATACCAGCGTCGAGAAGCACGCGCGACAGCAACTCGAGGTTGGGTAGGTTGCCGTTGTGAGCCAGCGCCAACCGGTTCGCGAAACTCGTGACCGGTTGGGCGTGACGCTGACCGTCGCCGCCCGATGTCGAGTACCGGTTGTGTCCGATGCCAATGTGTCCGACGAGCGGACGCAATGACGCCTCGTCGTAGACGTGTGCCACCAGTCCCGGTCCTTTGTGTGTCCGGATGGTCGTACCGTCACTCACGCTGATACCGGTACTCTCCTGTCCACGGTGCTGCAGCGTCCAGAGCCCCGTATGCACGAGTCGCGCTACCTCCGCGCCCTGCAAGCTGGGCGCAAACACACCGAAAACGCCGCACTTTTCATGCATGAGACGCGTGCCGATGCTGCGACATGGTGTTGCTGCTCTGGCTGTACACCAGCCTGTGTGTCATCATCTTATGGGCCACCATATAGTACGATCACTCCGCTTACATAAACAATAATGTGATCGCAGCACGAAATTCAGGATTCTGGTACGGATATGGGCCAGTCGGATTTCAACGTCGAATATGTTTGGAGGACTCGCTTTGACATCTCTCGAATGCGCGTTTTTGGTTGGCCGCCGCCGCTCGTGTATCGGCACGTATAGCTGGCACAGGTGTATATCAACAGGTATAGGTACACCACCCCGTTCGATCACGAGACCGATGGAGTGCTTCAATGACGTTATCGCCGCGCCGCCTTGTCCCAGCCACGATCGCCATTGCGTGCGCCCACGCGGTACGCGCTGCAGCCCAGGTCCCTGACTCCACAACACGTGACTCACGTCACACACTGCGCCCCTTTGTAATAGAAGGTGTGCGTTCGGCGACGTCGATCGGCGGTGCGAGTGCAATCACGGTAAAAATCGATTCCTTGCAGCTTTCGGTGACACCGACGCTGGATGAAGTGCTTCGCGCAATTCCATTTGTTCTCGTGCGGCAGAATTCGCGTGGGGAAGCGGAGATCTCCGTGAGAGGTTCCGAGTCACGCCAGTCCGCAGTGCTCCTCGACGGTGTTCCCATCACGCTCGGCTGGGACCATCGCGCCGATCCGTCGCTGCTTCCCATCGGTGGTGCCAGCCAGATAATTTTCGTGCGCGGACTGTCATCGCTGCTGCAGGGGCCAAACGTGCTCGGTGGCGTGTTGGAACTGAACATGATTGAGAATACCGCCGTCGGGCAGCGCACCAGCCTCAGCGCCAACGTTGGTGTGGACAATACCGGCGCCACAGGTTACGGACTACACGGAGTTTTGCCGAGCGCGTTTGGAAAACCCGGACTCTCATTTCGTGCAGGAGGAGAGGTTCGAAAACGCGAAGGCGTGCGACTATCGTCGGACGTGGACGATCCGGGTTCAAGTGATCACCTGCGCACGAACTCCGATCTACGCGAGGTCAATGCATACGCCGCAATGCGCGCGCAGCGCGAGAACGGCAGTTGGTTGGGATTCGCGGCGACCGGGTATGGGGCCGAACGCGGTGTGCCACCCGAACTTCACATAAGCGATCCACGCTTGTGGCGCTACCCGGAGCAATCGCGTGTGCTGATGGTAGCGTCAGGCGGCACCGGACGTGTTGCGACACCGTGGGGCGCGGGCGGCGCGAAGTTGATTCTAGGCGCGAACATCGGACACACCGACATCGAGAGCTTTCAAGCGATGGACTACAAGACCGTCATCGGTACCGAGACCGGTGACGAGCGGACGCTTACCGCGCGGCTGCTTGCAGATCACTCGCTGGGTCGAGGCGAGCTGCGTACAGCGTTCACCGCAGCCTCGGTGAACTATGATGAAACGCTCGACTCCGATCCCACGAGCCAGTACGCGCAGCGACTCTGGAGCGTGGCGAGTGAAGTCGAACAACCGATTGTCGGCTTCCTTCGCGCTAGCGCAGGGCTTTCGCTCGACGGCGCGAGCACGCCGAAGACGGGTGGCAAGGAGCCGCTCGACGCACTCACACAAGTTGGTTGGCGCCTGGGCGTCAGCACGCTGACCCTTGGCGCTTCAACACGATTGCATGCATCGGTCAGTCGCCGCGCGCGTTTCCCAGCGTTGCGCGAGTTGTACTCCGGCGCACTCGGTCGTTTCGAACCAAACCCTGCACTCCGGCCAGAGCGCCTCATCGGTGCGGAGGTCGGTGCCACGATGACGCGCTCGAACGTACAGCTTCAGGCCGTCGTGTTCCACAACGATCTCGATGACGCAGTGGTCCGCGTCAAGCAGCCGGATCGGAAGTTCAAGCGAATCAATCGTGACCAGATTGCAAGTACTGGCCTCGAGATGCTGGCCGGCTGGTCCGACACCGAGACGAGCCTCGTCGCCGACGTGCTGGTGCAACGTGTACGTGTAACCGATCGGACCGCGATGACATCTGCGCGTCGTGCAGAGCACATGCCGGAATTCCGCGCAGGAGTTGACGGCGCGAGATCGTTGGCCTGGGGTGTACGCGGTACGGCCGGGCTCGACTTCAGTGGACCTCAGTATTGCCTGAACTCCGGCTCCGGCGCGTTTGACCGACTGAACAGTTCTACACGCGGCGACGTAGGTGTGGATCGCGAATTCGCACTCAGCCGCAGCGATGGCGGGTTCTGGTCGAAAGTTCGTGCGTCGTTGCGTGTCGTAAACGTTGCCGATGCGGCGGTCTACGATCAGTGCGGAATGCCACAACCTGGTCGGACGGTTCGTTTCGGCGTCACACTATACTGAGGATGCAGCAAACGGGCATCTGATTCGGATCGAGTCGGGTGAGTGTCAACTTTGTGCTATTCCTGATCCGGCGAGTCATACGCCAGCCGCCTCCCGGAGGCGCGGTCGGAGTCTTGCAATGTGTGCAGCGCACGGTTCCAGCCGCACCCCACGCGGACTATTGGCCGATATCACCAACTGTGGAGTCCCATGTCACGTTTCACACCAAAGCTCTCCAGTGGCCTCTACATCGCCCTCGCGCTCGTTGCCGTTGCCGCCGCGTGCCATCGCTATCCGCCCGTGGGTTTGTCACCCGAAAGCTTCCGCGCAGCAACCTCTGGCGCCGATTGGACGCTCACAGAGATTGCGGGCCGGCCCGCACCGATGGGAGAGGCCGGACGACCGGCCACGTTGCGCTTTGACTCCGATAGCGCACGCGTCTCGGGCTTCGGAGGATGCAACCGTTACTTCGGGAGTTACACAATGGAGCTCACCGCGCTGCGCTTCGGCTCGCTGGGAATGACCAAGATGGCCTGTGTCGAGGGCATGGCGCTGGAGCAACAGCTCGCGACCGCGCTCGACTCTACGCGTTCGTACAAGTTGTCCGCCAACACACTGGTGTTGCGCGGCGACAACGGTCCGCTCGCAACATTCACGCGACCGACGCCGTGACTGGGAGAGGGAGTTCAGGATACCCGGTGTGGACACGCCAATGGGCCTATCGAGCCAACCACATGTTTACTATGTGCGGCTAAATGAGGTATTCGTGCAATTAGTCAATGACTTGCTTGACTAATTGTAAACCTAGCTTCATGTTGGAGATACGGTGTTGCACTTGCAACCCGTGAGCGGGCCACCGCTCGATCCGTTTACCCCCCCGTATCCCGGAGTTGCAAATGCAGAAATCCTCCTTCCCAACAGCCATCATGGCAGCACTTGCCATGACCGCGGCCGGCGCCGTCGCCGTGCTCGTGCCCGCCATCGCCGGCGCACAAGCGGCGCCCGCCTCAGGCCTCAGTGCGAGCCAGGCATCGATCTTCGACAACGGCGCGTTTCCCAACGGCCAGTTATGCGGGCTCGTCCAGCATCCCGCCGACGTCGGTCCTTCGTCAAGCCAGTCCTGCGCGTTCCCGCTCCAACATGGCTCCGCTCTTTCCAGTTCGTCATCGAACAACGCGATGCGCACCCAGAGCAGCTCCGCCAGCGTGACGCCAACCAATTCAACAACTCAGGCTAACGGGAGCGCGCAGGCTAGCTCGACACAATCAAGCCAGTTGAGCGTCACGGGGACGCCAGGCGCGGGCGATAACCTCATATTCCACTTCCTGACGACCCAGTCAGCTACGGGCGTCGGTGGAACCTTCCAGCAAGGCCTGGATCTCTGGCATTTGGAATTGACGAATCCCAACGACCCGACCAACTTCGCAAAGGTTGGCCAGACCTTTCTCAACCAGAGTGACGGGGCGGTCGGCCCAGTCGCCTTGACCAACGCGACAGCTGTTGCTGGCGGCTATGATCTATCCCTGCCGTTCATGGCCGGGAGCGACTTCTTCTACAACTTCAACTCGATCGTCAGGTGCACCAACAACCGCCAGGCCCCAGGCAATGCATCTGACTGTGGCCTGGACGTGATGCTCGACGGAATCACCGTACAAAATGCAGCCGGCGTCTCGTACGCTTCGGCGACGTTTGATCAGACAACCGGTTTTGGTGCAGTCACCACACCGGAGCCGAGTTCGCTAGCCTTGCTCGGTACGGGCCTCTTCGGCATTGTACCGATGCTGCGGAGAAGGCGCGCCGCGAAGTAGGTACCGCAGAAGCCTGCCGGGAACGGGGTTGGATCTTGTGTCGTGCATGCACGGCGCAAGATCCAACCCCGACGTATCTGGCCCTACGCTCAGTAGCGGATCGCTTCGGCCGTTGGCTCCGACGGTATATCCAGCGCGGCAACATCTGCATGCTCCTGGCGCGTCAACCGTAGAACGCCCGCAAGTTCGTGCGAGACCAGACCGAGAGCAAGTTCGCCGCGTCGGTAGATCGTGAGATCCTCGAGCCATCCATCGGGTCCAGCCGGACAGTGAAACAATCCCGTGTCCAGGAAACTGAGGATGCGCGCCAGCGACGCCTCGTTGAACGTCCATAGTCGAACATCGCGTGTCGACTCCGTCGCCCCGGCGCCCGTCAGCACACGGCGCGTTGCCACGGGGCGCTCGTAAGGTCCAAGCTCGTCTTCGAACGCGTCGGCGAACGGAGCCAACGTATCCTCAAGCGCCATGACTGTGATCGAGATCTCGTCAGCGCCGTGGGCGAGAAGGTAGCGCAGCAATCGAGTGCTGCGCTCGCCACGAAGGCCATGTTCAAATACGTAGCGTACTTCAAGCATGCGGGTTGAGAGGTTTGTGTATGCCAGCGAGTGCGGCTAGCGATACAATACAGCAACTTTTCGGATGCGTCCCCATGACCGCGCTCCTCTCGACAATGTATGCCGAATGATGCACATTGGCCTGCACAGCTCGAATTCAAAAAGCTGCAAGCACGCCGCATAAGATGCGCGCGCTCCGCTTATCCGCCAAGTACATCTCCTGCAGCGAATGGGGTCGCGTGTGCGTACGGCTCCCAGTAACGTATCTCCCGCGCGGTATGCCACCCGGATCGGTATTTGCGAGACACGGGTATGGACGATGACCGGTAACCCGCTTTGGTGTTGCCGAGGAAACAGCCCCCTCTCGGAGCTTGAATGACCGCACGGAACGGCATGGATGGACAGCATCGTCCAACCGACGGCGGTAATCCCGACACCGATCCGCATGCGATACCGCGCGCCGCCTCGCGCGGCGCGCTCTGGAGCACGGCTCCTCTTATACTCGTCATGCTGGCGCTGGTCGGCTCACTGGCGGTGCCGGCGCGCCAGACATGGCTGATCACGCAGACGCTTCGGCAGAGCACCGACTTGATTGCGCCCACTCGGCTGCTCGTCGGCCAGCTCCAGACAGCCCTTGCGGGTGAGCTCCTGACTCTACAGAGCTACGCACTATCCGGCGACGAGACGAAACTGACGCTGTACGAAACAGCTGCCGCCGAGACCAGGCAACGACTCCTCACGCTCGGCCCGCTTGCCAAGGGTTTCGACACGCCATGGCGAGCCCGCACTGACACGCTTCAGAGCCGGATTACCGGTTGGCACCGCAGTAACGAGGCGTTACTCGCGCAGCGCAGATCGCGTGCACGGTTCGTTGAAATGCTCGAAGCCGAAGCACCACAGTACGATTCGTCCATGGCCGTAATCGCGGGCCTGTCCTCGGGTCTCGCCACCGTCTCCGAGACGCGCGATGATCGAGTGAGCGCACTCGAACGCATGAGCATCATCTCCAATGCAGTTCTGGTGTTGGTGGCACTCGTCGCAATGACCGGTGTGGTGATCCTTACTCTCCGTGAACGGCGACTCACCGCCACATTGCGTCGCCGCGTCGAAGAAGAATCCGCCCTCCGTCAGGCCGCGGGAGCACTCTCCGACGCTTACACAGTCGACGACGTGACTCAGCGGATCGCCGAGTCCGCCCTGGAGGCCGTGGCGGCTGGACGCGGTGCGTTCGTGGAACTAATCGAGCAGCCGTCACACGACGATTCGAAAAGTGTTGTCGTGCGGTCCGTCGCCGGCGTCGGAGCGCCACTCAATGGTGCGACAGCTCCGTATGCTGGCTCCTCTGCGGAGACTGTGACGACGAGCGGTACGCCAATGCTTATCGGAGATCTGGCCGGTCTCGGCAGTTCCGGAATCATTGCGACAATGCCGAATGCTCACGGCTCGGCCATAGTCGTGCCGCTTGGATCCGAGACCACGACTATGGGCGCACTGTTCGTGTTGAGCTCCGCGTCCGGTCACTTCCACTCCGGCGATGTGGCGCGTGCCGGCATCTTCGGTCATCTCGCCGCGCTCGCTTACGAAAAGGTCCGGCTCCTGAATGAAGCGCAGGCGCAGCAACGCGCGCTGGAGCGTGTGATCCAGAGTCGCTCCCGGCTCATGCGCGGTTTCAGCCACGATGTGAAGAATCCGATCGGCGCAGCCGACGGGTTCGCGGAGCTGTTGAGCATGGGCGTATACGGCGCACTCACTGCGGAGCAGCAGGCGAGCATTGGTCGTATGCGCCGCTGCATCCACACGGCGCTTGGGCTGATCGACGACCTGCACGAACTGGCGCGAGCCGAAACGGGGCACCTCGCGCTCAAACTGATGCCGCTTGACCTTGCAGTGCTTGCACTCTCACTCGGCGAGGAGTACGACGGTGCAGCGCATGGACGCGGACTTTCGCTAACGGTAGAGGTGGAACAACCGGGCCTGACGGTCGAAGCCGACGGCCCCAGAGTGCGACAGATCGTCTCCAACCTCCTGTCCAACGCGATCAAGTACACAGAGCGCGGCTTGATCACGCTACGCGTACGTGAGCAACGACCAGAGTCTTCGAGCAGCCAGGATGGCTGGGCCGCCATGGATGTCATCGACAGTGGTATCGGGATCCCGTCGGACAAACGGGATTTCATCTTCGAGGAATTCAACCGCCTGGATACCGGCACTACCAGCGGCGCCGGACTCGGGTTGGCGATCAGCAAGCTGCTGGCGGAGAGCCTGGGCGGCCACATTTCCGTGGCGAGCGAGCCCGGGCACGGGTCGACATTCACCCTGTGGCTCCCGCTGCACAACAATGTTAGCGAGTAACAGGCTTCACCTACGATTTACCCGCGACGTCAAACCACGTGCGCGCAACATCACCCCGTTCACACCCCGCCAGCGCAACCCCGTCCTAGACCCAGACGTCGTTGTCAGCCACCAGTTCCCCGCCTTCATCTCCTGTATTCCGAACGCCGCGGGGTTCCACTAGAAGCAGCCTGACTTCCTCCTCCGCATACGGCTTGTGCTCCACTCCTTTCGGAACGACGTACATCTCGCCCTTGCCGACAGTAACGTGCCCATCTCTGAAATCGATGCGAAGCGTCCCTTCGAGGACGATGAACGTTTCGTCGCTGTCCTTGTGATCGTGCCAGATGAAATCGCCCTTTATCCTCGCGAGCTTGAACTGATAGTCGTTCATCTCCGCGATCACCTTGGGCTTCCATCGTTCATCAAACCGCCCAAATTTCTCCGCAAAATTTATCGCATCGTATTTCACCGCAACCTCTCCTGGATTTCAATGTGAGCATGACCGGCACGCCAATTGCGCGCCTATCATATATGAGTATCAGCCCTCTTGCCGGTAAGCCGGCCCCGCAATCCATACTTGTCAATGTGCCGCGGCTAGTCACCGCGTACTACTCCCTCAAGCCCGACCCGACCATACCTGCCCAGCGCGTGTCGTTTGGTACATCAGGGCACCGAGGCTCGGCGTTCGACTGCGCCTTCAACGAGAACCACATCCTCGCGATCACGCAGGCGATATGCCTCTATCGCAAGGAACACCATATAGATGGCCCGCTATTCCTCGGGATCGATACTCACGCCCTCTCCGCCCCTGCTTTTGCATCGGCCCTCGAGGTCCTCGCTGCGAACGGCGTGAACGTGATGATCGACGACCGCGATGGATACACGCCCACGCCGGTCGTGTCACACGCGATCCTCATGTACAACAAGGGACGAACTACCGGTCTCGCCGACGGCATCGTCGTCACTCCGTCACACAATCCGCCTGACGATGGCGGCTTCAAGTACAATCCCACCAACGGCGGACCTGCCGATACCGACATTACCAACTGGATCCAGAACAAGGCGAACGAGTTCCTCACCAACGATCTCAAAGGTGTGCTCCGCGTCCCTTTCGAACGCGCAAAAAAGGCCGACACCACGCACAAGCATGATTACATGGACGGCTACATCGGCGACCTGGGCGCCGTAATCGACTTCGACAGCATCCGCGGTGCTAAACTCAAGCTTGGTGTCGACCCACTCGGCGGTGCGGGTGTTTTCTACTGGGCGATGATCGCCGAGCGGTACAAGGTGCAGATCACAGTCGTAAGCGAAGACGTCGATCCCACTTTCCGGTTCATGACCGTTGACTGGGATGGAAAAATCCGCATGGATTGTTCGTCACCATACGCAATGCAGCGCCTGATTGGTTTGAAGGATCAATATGATGTCGCCTGGGCATGCGATACGGATCACGACAGACACGGGATCGTTGCCAAAAGCGTTGGCCTGCTAAATCCCAATCATTACCTCGCGGTAGCAATATCATATCTGTTCGACCACCGACCGAAATGGGCACCAACAGCCGGTATCGGAAAGACTGTCGTCAGCAGTAGCATGATCGATCGCGTTACCGCGCGTCTCAAGCGCCCACTCAAGGAAACGCCGGTCGGTTTCAAATGGTTCGTCGGTGGCCTGATGAGTGGCACGCTTGGATTCGCAGGTGAGGAAAGTGCCGGCGCTTCGTTCCTGAGACGCGATGGAACAATCTGGACCACCGACAAGGACGGAATCATCGCTGGACTTCTCGCCGCGGAGATGACAGCGGTTACTGGCAAGGATCCCGGACAGCTGTACCAGGATCTCACACACGAATTTGGTGATCCCGCATACGAGCGCATTGATTCACCGGCAACACCAAAGGAAAAGTCTACGATCTCCAAACTGACCGCGAAAGATGTTACCGCGACGGAACTCGCCGGCCAAAAGATCACGAGCATCATCACGACTGCGCCCGGAAGCTCCGACTCCATTGGCGGAGTCAAAGTCAGCACTGCGGATACGTGGTTTGCAGTGCGCCCATCGGGAACTGAAGATGTCTACAAACTCTACGCCGAAAGCTTCAAGGGCGTGGATCATCTCCACGAAGTACAGTCACAGGCGCAGGCACTCATCAAGCGAACACTGAGCGCCGCGCCCACGACTTGATCAAACCACCGATTGGTCACTTATTGTCCATCACTCCGCGCATCACCGCGCCGAGTATTCCGCCACCGACAGCGGCCTGCGCGTTGCTCTCACCACTCGCAACTGGTGGATGGTAGTACATCGACTGAATTCCAAGTCGGCCGGGCCCGGTGAATCTGTTGAAGAAGATCTGTCCACCGCTGGCAAAGAATCCGCTGGAAAGACTCTGCGTCTCCAGCTCCATTCTGACCGTGGGATCCTTGTAAACCCATCCACCGGGTTCCACATCGATCTGCTCACCAGCCTGCAATGTTACTTCGAACATATTCCCGTAACCGTGCAGCCACACGATGCCATCGCCAGCTCGCGCTGCAAACGTGTCGATGAACAACCCGCTCTGCCCGAACAGCATATTCCCGATTCCACTGACACGCTGAAAGGTGAAATCCACGGAATCAGTTGCCGCGAGAAACTGATGCTCCCGAACGTCGATCGACTGACCACGCGTGAGATGCAGTGGAGTTATCTGTCCCGCGCCATCTCGGCTGAACGCGATGTGGCCTGCACCCTTCGCTTCGGTCATGAAGATCGGCATGCCGGAGATGATGCGCTTGAATGCACCGGCCATCGACTTGACTCCAATCGAGACTGATGGATGCTTCCACAGCAGAACGTGATGCTCGAAGTACACAG
>JBDTAB010000025.1:0-12683 GCA_039924865.1 Gemmatimonadaceae bacterium
AGATACAGACGTGCCTGCCAGTATGAGGCGTTCGTTCCCGACGAGTTGATGTCGCTCGACGTGCGCTTCGATGCGCCACTCGCTGGTCTCGTCTCCGAAGCGGAGAACGCCATCCGCGAATTGAACGAGGACGGCGGACCGGCCCTGGCGCCGCTCGCTCGGCTCCTGCTGCGGACAGAGTCGATTGCCTCCTCGAAGGTCGAAGGGATGCAGCTCGGCGTTCGCGATCTCGCACGTGCGGAGGCGAAAGCGGAATCGGGCATCGCCCCAGCTCCGACGGCCATCGAGGTGCTCGCCAACATAGATGCCATGGTGCTTGCTGTAGACGATGCAGCGCAGGTGGAGCGGTTCGGAAAAGCCGAGATCGTCGCCATCCATCGGAGACTCCTCGAGCGCGCACCGCATCGGCACATCGCGGGGCGTCTACGGAGCCAACAGAACTGGGTCGGCGGCAATGACTACAATCCGTGCGGGGCCGACTTTGTCCCGCCACCGCCGGAGGAGGTGAGTCGCCTGCTCGCCGACCTCTGCCAAGCAATCAATGACGACACGCTGCCGCCACTCGTGCAGGCCGCGCTAGTGCACGCGCAGTTCGAGACAATCCACCCGTTCGACGACGGTAACGGCCGCACGGGACGCGCCCTCGTGCACGTCGTGTTCCGACGCAGAGGGATCGCACCGCACTTTCTGCCACCGATCAGCGTGATCTTTGCCGGTGCGAAGGGTCGCTACATCACCGGACTAAACCAGTTCCGTGGTGATGGCGTTGCGGCATGGATCGAGCACTTCGCGGCAGCCACGGCGAGGGCGGCGCGTCTGGCGCGCGCATACATCGACACTGTGCGCGCACTACAGGAGCGCTGGCGCCAGCAACTTCGCACAGCGCAGAGGGCCCCGCGAGCTGATGCGGCCGCATGGGCGATAATAGACTTGCTACCCGCGCGCCCCATGATCTCGGCCCCTGTGGCCTCCGCCGTCACGAGTCGCGCGAAGGGACGGATCTATGAAGGGATCGAACAACTCGTCGCTGCGGGGGTGTTACTCCCACTCTCCGCAGGACATCGGAATCGCTGCTGGGAAGCTGCCGGTCTGCTGGATCTCATTGCGGAACTGGAATCGGGACAGCTTCCGTCAGCTGCCCCGGGGCCAACTCGCCGCGATACGCCGTAGCGATCACCGTACCGTCACGAACCAGCGCCGCTCCGACCTTCGGCCCAGGAAGTCCTTCCTCGCTGACTGACGAACGGCAACATCAATTGCCAGGTTGCTGAACTCGTGATCGAGACTCATTCAGTACGATTGCATTTCGGGTGATTGGTTCGAGGTCTAACTGGGATCAGACACAAAACTCTGCCATCTCCGTGTAACGGCTCTGCGTCATCGGACGAAAGCCGTCAGGTACGGCTATCACCCCGAACACGAATATATCCGACAACTGCCCGCGCGTGCCGCCGCAGCCCCGCGAGCTTCGCCCGTTTCATCGGTGACTTCCGGAATGCCACGCTGAACTCCGCCTGTGACATCGCCAGCAACTCCGCCGCGAGCACGTGTGCATCTTTCCCCGCAATCACCTCGCGCCCAGCATACGCATTCTCCGTCGCGTCCCGCGAGAACTTCACATTCCACGGACATACATCCTGGGCGGAGTGCCGGTATACCCATTTTGAGATCCGGCTCTATACCGGACGCCTCACACACTCCAATGTTGAGGGAGCTCGGGTTCGACCATGTAGGCTGCGAGTGGCATAGCCCTCAGACCACCGGGGCGACGACCGACGCCGGGCGCGCACGTAGTTCACGAGCGCGCGCAACGCAGCAGACGCGTGCCGGCGTTGCGGGTAGTGCAAGAAAAATCCCGGGAACGGTGTCACGAACTGCTCGAGCATTGACACGGGATCGCGGGGGTGCTCTGGCTTCGGACGTCGAGCGAAGTACGACGGCGCGCCAATGACGATGCGACGAAGCTCGCCCAGCGGCGCTGCCCAAAGTGTTGCAGCCGACTCGCCTACAAGTTTGCATCGCCGTGACGCGCTCCGCCGGAGTAATGCCAAGCGGTCTGCAGTCACCCTAGCTGGACCGCACCACGTCACGACGGACAAAATTGGCTCAAAAACGTTCTTGCGCGGGAGAATGCACCCTATAACTTAGTGCCGAGCTTGAGGCGTGATCTTGCGATTGCCTTCGAGAATCGCTCGGAGTTGCTCACGGAAATAATTCCGAGTGAGGATCCTGCCACAACTCCACAACCGAACTGATAAGGAAGCGCGACCGGCGCGTCAGGTTGTTAGCTCAGCACATTGTCAAGGCCCGCGAACCAAGGACGTTCACTGAACGCGTTTGCCCGCTGCCATACGGAAGCGTAGCCACAGGTGGTAACGCCGGCTTGCGCTGCCGGAACAGCACTCGGTTCTCCATCCAAACGTGAGGACACATGCGTAACAGATTGCGAGTTCGCATCTCGACTGTGACCGTCGTCGCCGCGCTCGGTTCTGCGCTTCTCTTTTCCAGCTGCACCGATGACGTCGCCACCGCACCACGGTCGGCCGCCTCACTGTCGCCGTTGACCGCACAGTTACAGAAGGTCTCTCTTCCGGCCGTTCAGCCCGGAGACTCTGCGAAAGCGGATACGCTGGCCCGCGCCGTTGCGCTTACGCTTGGAAACGCAGCAATCAGACAGCACGTTCTGGCAGATCTGCGTGACAGTCCATTCTCGGAACACGGCATCGACCTATCGAGCTATCTTGGCGGTAGCCAGGGCCATGCTGTCGCCGCGGCCGTCGCTCAGCGCGTCGGCATCACACCTGAGCGGCTGATTGCGCTGGCATCGGTTCGAGGGGGGTTGCAACTCTCCATGCCGATCTCCAGCGATAGGTCCAAATGGTCGGGGAGCGATAGCGTCGTGGTCACAGGAACCCCCTTCACAGTCAGAGAGGACGTCACGGCACGCCACAGGCCGTTCGGATACACGATCCGTGGCGACACAACGAGCACGCCATTCCTCTCACCGATGCCGTTCGCGCTCTTCGTTATCGGACCGGCAGAGCACTCCTTCGGTCCAACTCCGGAGGCGACACGCAGCGCCGCACCGAAGCATTCGCGCAATACCATTACCACCCCTGCCGAAGAGCTACGGGCGAGTTACGTCCCGCCTGCCGGCGGCGTCACGCCCTATACGATGCCGTGCAACAACGATTGCGGCGGCGACGGCGGCGGCAGCGGCGGCGGTTTGATTTCCGGCGTTTACCTGCCCAGTTTCAGCACGATGGCCAGTTGCGTCCCCAATGCGGGTGCTCCGATTCCCGACCAGTTGCAGGACGTGGATCGCGATGGTGTCCAAGATCAGTGTGAATACGAGATCGCCAATTCGTTCCGTCCGCAAATGCGGTACATGAGCAACGACTGTCAAACCAGCCGGGAGCCGTATTGGGCCGCCCATTACCTCCCCATATCGCCGGTAGATGGCAGCGGTCCGGTGATACAGGTCTTCTACGCGATAGGGTATCACTACGACTGCGGATGTCCCGGGTTGAATGGCCTTCCGGACTGCGGTCCCCACTATGGCGATTCCGAGTTTATCGTGATGGAGATGAGGCCCGACGGCCCCGACCCGCACCTGTGGATGCTGCGATACGCAACGCTGTCGGCGCACTATGGCACGCGGTTGAACTCGACGGGTACGTACTGGCGCTACGATCTGGAGTACGACAACGCTCCGGGAGGGTCCATGCCTGTGGTGTGGGTGTCCGAGGGAAAGCATGGCAACTACCGATCTCAGGCCGTGTGTGATGCCGGAGCAGCGTACTTCGACAATTGTGACCACCCGCTGCAACAGGTTTGGCTGGAGGCCTCGGCAGACGCGAATCTTGGGTCACGGTATTACCGCCAGAACGAATACACTTACAGCCGCGTCGGCGGAGCGTATACTGGACAAGAACACATGTGGTCCCTCGACAATTCTACCGACGATGGGTTCTTGGGCTGGTGGCCTCGTTCCTACGGCTCGGGCGAGAGGCCGTACGGGAGTCTGCTTGAGAACTATGGTTTCTAGTCGCCTTCGCAATAGGTAGGAGAGCCTTGGAGTGTGAGCCTTCGCGTTGGAGCGGCCGGCCACCAGCCTGCCCATTCAGTTGTCGAGTATAACGAGGGAGAGCAATGAAACCACGGCCGTATAAAGCAGTTTTTCAACGGAGCAGTCCGACTGTACTCTTTGCACTCTCGGGGCTGCTTCTCGGGTGCAATCTCGGTTCAAACACAACCGGCCCGGGCGTGGACGCAGTGCGCGGGGTCTACATCCTCACCGAGGTGGATGGAGCCCCTTTGCCATCGCCTCCGGCTGCTCCGGGGTCCGCGGACCCGTGTCCACCGGCGGTCACTGACGGCGAATTTAGCCTGAGCCGGGGACCCAGGACCCCACAGCTGTACACGCTCTCGGTCGTGGCAACCCGCGCGTGCAACCCGGGAGGGATTCCGACCGAGCCTACCGGTGTCGCGAGTGATGCCGGGGGCTGGTCCATCAGCGGGAGCCAGATCAGCTTCACATCGTCGCCGTCCAATCGCCATGGCAGCTACCGGGGCACTGTCGACAGCCTCTCGCCTGAACCGGTCGTCTCAGTTCCGTTCGGCGGTCACACGTACACGTTCCGCCAGTTGAACGCTCCCCAGGCGCCGCCCGGCTACGTGGCTGTGAAGGTGGCCGACCAGTTGGGAGCGGCGGTGGATTATGCACTGATCGTCTTCCATTATTCCAACGGCCAGGTGCAGCGCGCACAGTCCCGGCCGACCGGCGAGCCGCAGCTTGGAGGCACATCGCCGGGCCCTGTAATTATTAACATCGCGCCACCCGCTGGTTACACCTTTGCTCCGGGGCAGGCGAATCCCGTCAACGCCGCGATTGTGAGTGGACAGACGACGCAAGTCAGCGTAGTACTGGTGAAGACTACAGCTCCATAGCGACACCGACGCGTACCTCCAGCCATTCCACCCGCAGTTCCCATCCCGATAATCCCGCCATCCTCTGATGTGCGGGCCTCCGATACCGTGGCGATCCGGAGCGTCTGATGGGAGAGCTATTCGATGATGGGAGCACCGTGAGCGCACGCGTGCAGCGGCCCTTCACCGCTACCGTCGCGGCTACGGCACATCGCTGTTCTCGTCGCTGGCACGGCCGAGCACCACGCGCGCATCGCGCTGTAACCCTCTGAGCTTCGCGCGTTTCATCGGTGACTTCCGGAATGCCACGCTGAACTCCGCCTGTGACATCGCCAGCAACTCCGCCGCGGGCACGTGTGCATCTTTCCCCGCAATCACCTCGCCCCCAGCATACGCATTCTCCGTCGCGTCCCGCGAGAATTTGACATTCCACGGACATACATCCTGGGCGGAGTGCCGGTATACCCATTTTGCGATCCCGCTCTCGACCGGACGCCTAACCGTTAGAGATTCAACGGGTTAACTGCCAACCGGGTCCTCGGGACAGCTTTCCGGCAACAGTACGCCCGGCGGCTCGGACGTATTGCTCTTTCGAATATTGCGTGTGTGTCGTATATTGCGAATATTCCTCTTCTTGGAGCCGACCATGACTGCCACACGAGAAATGCCCACCCCCGAAGCCGTGCAGGAGGCTCAGAGCGCGCTGCGGAAGCTCGCACCTCTTGCCGCCCCAGCTCGTTCCACGCCCGAGGTGCGTATTGTGAGTGAGTCAGGAGCGGAACAAGCCGCAACCGTCCCACGCCAGGCGTTCGAGCTATTCCTCGAGATCTTGGGACAAATGGCGAACGGTAATGCCGTGACGATCCTGCCACTGCACGCCGAACTGACCACTCAACAGGCGGCCAATCTGCTGAACGTGTCGCGACCTCACCTCGTCCACCTCCTCGAGGAGCGCGAGATTCCATTCCGTCGCGTAGGTGCGCACCGGCGCGTACTTGCGGTCGATGTCCTAGCGTACAAGCACAGAGACGAAGTACGCCGACGCGAAGTGCTGGACGAGCTCGCTGCGGTGGCGCAAGAGCACGCACTCGGTTACTGAGGGCGATTGAGCGCGCTGGCATTCGTCGTCATCTACGATGCGTGTGTACTTTACCCCGCGCCGGTGCGAGATCTGTTACTGCGCATTGCGAACACCGGAATCGTGCGCGCGCGCTGGTCGGAGCGGATTCTAGACGAATGCTTCCGGAGCATTATCGCTCAGCGTCCCGATCTGGCGCCGGAGGCGCTCGAGCGAACACGACGTCTCATGCGCGAAGCGGTGCCGGACTGCATGGTAACCGGATTCGAACACTTGGAGGACAGTCTGGATCTGCCAGATCCAGATGACCGACACGTGCTCGCGGCGGCGATCCGCGCGAACGCACAGACCGTCGTAACGTTCAACCTGCGCGACTTTCCAGATCATGTGCTGGCGCGCTACGATATTGAATCCAAGCATCCGGACGAGTTCGTGCTGGACTCGCTCGACCTCGCACCCGGAGCAGTCGTACAGTGTGTTACCGATCAGGCGGGCGCGTTACGCACTCCGCCGATGACGACGCCTGAGGTGCTCGATACGCTGCGGCGTCTCGGTCTCGTGCGATCCGTCGCGCGCTTCCGCGAGCTACTCAGTGCGGCGTGAGGCGGCTGCAGTCCCGGTATCAGCTCACTCGGAGTCGTCCGCGCCATACCCTTCGTTCTCGCGGGAGATTCCGCTCGTGTCCATGCCGCGGAACGTGTGCTGCTGCCGGTCGGCGCGCCACGCACGGACGACCTGCGTGTACCGCTCGGTGTCTGTATGAACGACCGCCGCAATTATCTCGGAGTCGTTCGTGCCATTGATGCTGCATAAGGCGCCCCAAACTAACGCCTGCCCGTGCGGCAGCACCGGAAGGTCGAGGGCCGCATCGACTCGCCAGTGGATGTGCCGGTTCGTGCCGCCGATGGCGTGTTCCAGCCAGAGCATACTCGCAAGGCCATGCGAAACGAGCGAGAGCCCATACGAAGAGGCTCCGACATCCCCGATGAGGGCGCCGCCGGACACAAGAACGCCGTTGGGCAACGTGTCATCCGGAACGACCCCTTCGTATTCGTAGCCGATGTACGACACGCCGCTTGTCGGGCCTCGTGACACAGCGGAAAGCCGGTTCGCCGCGGGGTGCTCGCACCCGCAAACGAGGGCGCATAGTGCGATCGGTAGGAACGCCCTCTTGCCGATGAGCATGATCAAAGCTCCATCGGGCCGCCGCTCACCGCAAGCGAAGCGCCGACGCTGGCCGGTGCTCTAACTTCAGCGCTTGGCGCGGTTCTCGAGCACAACTGCCGCATTGCGCTGCAACCCTGTGAGCTTCGCGCGCTTCATCGGCGACTTCCGGAACGCAACGCTGAACTTCTCCTGACTCACTGCAAGCAGATCGTTCGCGAGCGTCCGCGCATCCTTCTTCCCGATCACCTCGCGCGCAGCGTACGCACTTTCCGTCGCGTCCCTCGAAAACTTCACGTTCCACGGACACACATCCTGACACACATCGCACCCGTACAGATGCTCGCCAATAGCTTCGCGTAACGTGTCGTCGATCGGTCCCTTCTGCTCGATTGTCTGATACGAAATGCACCGCGTCGCATCGAGAACATGAGGTGCGACGAATGCGTTGGTAGGACACGCATCAAGACACCGCGTGCAACTCCCGCATCGATCAGTCTCGAAGGGGTCGTCCGCACGCAGATCCAGATCCAGCAGCAACTCGCCGAGGAAGAAGAACGAGCCGAGCTCGGGATTGATCAGCATAGTGTTCTTGCCGGCCCAGCCGAGCCCTGCGCGCCGCGCGAGATCGCGCTCGAGTATCGGACCTGTGTCCACATACGGCTTGCCGCGTATGGGGTGCCCGACTTCGGCTTCAATCCAGCGACGTAGTTCGTTCAGACGATCCACCATCAAATCGTGATAGTCATCCCCACGCGCGTAACGGGCGACGGGACCGGGCGGTTGCGTGCCGCCGTAGTTCATCGCCACAACGACGGCGCTCCGTACTCCCTCAAATGGTTTGCGCGTGTCGTGCCGCTTCTCGGCCCCGCGCTCGAGATAGGCCATGTCGCCCGCGTAGCCAGCCGCTACCCACGCGTCAAAATGCTCGGCGTTCTCGACCTCGCCCAACTCAGTGATGCCAACGAGATCGAAGCCCAACTCCAGCGCGTGCGCTTTGATACGAGCTTCGAGCGCAAGATCTTCGCGCGCTGCGATCAGATTGCTCATGCCGCTCATTTTCGCGCAGCCCACCGCGCGTATCGCTCGGCTTCTCGCACACTCGGCGTCGCATCCGGCGACCCGTACGCCGTGTCCATTCTCCAGCGCACGTAATCCCTGTCCGGAATGGGAATAAACGGCGGCCGGAGGTACCAGCGCCGGTTCCGGAAGCGCCAGCTCACCCGCACGAGATCCACTGCGAGCGTGGGGTGGCGAAGTGAGCGAACGCCTAGCGCGAGCGCGAGTCTCAGCATGGACATACCCGCAATCTAGGCGACCGGGGCACGCGGGTAATCCGGCCGCTTGGCTGCTACCTGCCGCAATAACCGAGTGGCGTCCAGGAACGGTGCACAGCCCGGCGTAATTCGCCTCCAGGCGCTGCGGGCGGTACCTTCTACCCATGCATTCCGAGGCCCTGGCCCTGCGGGATCGGCTACTGAAGGCAATGCGCCCTGAGCGCAAGCTTCTGGTGAGCGACGCGCTCCTCAAGGGCGAATATGCCCTGGTCGAGTCCGGTCAGCACTGATGGAACCGGCTAGCTCGCATGACCCAATCCGGGAACGACTGCAGCCTTCTCTGGACGAGAGATATCGCATCGAGCGCGAGATTGGCGCGGGTGGCATGGCGACCGTCTATCTCGCCGAAGACGTCAAGCACCACCGCAAGGTTGCCATAAAGGTTCTGCACGCGGAACTGTCGGCCGTGCTCGGAGCTGAGCGCTTCATCAAGGAGATCGAGCTCACCGCCAACCTTCAGCACCCGCATATAGTGCCGCTGTTCGACAGCGGCTCCGCCGACGGACTCCTGTTCTACGTCATGCCATTCGTGGAAGGCGAGACGCTGCGCGACCGATTGAAACGAGACAAGCAGCTCCCCATCGCGGATGCGGTTCGCATCGCCACAGAGGTCGCAGACGCGTTGGAGTATGCTCACAGCCGTGGCGTTGTCCACCGCGACATAAAGCCGGAAAATATTCTGCTCCAGGGCGGCCACTGCGTGGTAGCCGACTTTGGAATTGCTCTCGCTTTGGCGCAGGCCGGTGGTCAGCGCATAACACAGACCGGTCTCGCACTCGGCACTCCACAGTACATGTCGCTCGAACAGGCAATGGATGAGCGTGACATCGGTCCGAGATCCGATATCTACTCGCTGGGCGCAGTCACTTATGAGATGTTGAGCGGTGACCCGCCGTTCACCGGATCCACAGCGCAGGCGATCGTCGCACAGGTAATCACGACAGTGCCGCGCTCGCTCACCGCGCAGCGCAAGAGCATCCCGTCCTACGTTGACGATGCAGTGATGACGGCGCTTGAAAAACTTCCTGCTGATCGTTTTGCCAGCGCCGCGGAGTTTGCGACAGCAATGAATGGTGCACGCGGAGCGCCACCGCGGGCCGGCAGTCGGCGTACAACGGGCCTTTCGCGCTCCACGCGGTTCGCGGCACGGTACGGTACGCTGCCATGGGTACTGAGCAGCGCGCTGCTCGCCATCCTACTGATCGCTTCGGTAGCATCGCGATTCGTCTCGCGCGCAGCCGCGTGCGCCAGTTCGATCCAGTTTTCTCCCACCGCCTGGCTGCGGCTTCGCCGATCTGTCAAACGGCAATGTCATTCAGTTGACCAGCGACGGCACATCGCTCGCCTTCACCGCGGTTTGCGATGGCGTAACCGCATTGTGGGTGCGCACGATCGGTACCGGTCGGATGCGACAGTTGGCTGGCACAGCAGACGCGATCTACTACTTTTGGTCGCCCGACGGACGCAGTCTCGGCTTCTTTGCCGAGGCTCATCTCAAACGTATCGACGTTGAGAGCGGCGCCATTCGGGATCTGGCACCAGCTGCGAATGGCCGCGGCGGCAGTTGGGGCAGCGACGGCACGATAGTGTTTGCTCCAGACGTCGGTGGCCCGCTGTATCAAGTGTCTGCTGACGGCGGCACCGTGAAGCAGGCTACCAAGCTCGTGATCGCCGTCGCGTCCGGGCAGAACGCATCCGATCGCAACCCATACTTCCTTCCAGACGGCCGCCACTTCCTCTACGCCGAAGGAAACGGCACCTCCTGGGGCGGCGCCGTGCGTGTGGCTGAACTGGGGGACCTGACGAGCCGGCAACTGCTGGATGTGCCCTCCAACGTCATCTATGCCGATGGTCGGTTGCTCTATACGCGTGGTGGCCTGCTGATGGCTCAGCCGTTTGATCCTGTGCATGTCAAGCTGTCCGGCCGGTCTGCCGCAGTGGTGCCGGAACTCGAGACGGACGAGTTCCGGGTCGACGGCAACTTCACGGCGTCGGCGCCGGGTATGCTCGTTTTTCGTGGGCTGGCGCCGGTGGATGCGAACATTGGATTATTCGATCCGAAAACGAGAGCGATGAAAGTGTTGGCGACGCACACAACGGTTGGGCTGGCACGCATCTCGCCCGACGGACGATACGTCCTGGCCAACAGGGAGAACGAGTCCGGTCAGGCGCGGGCGCTGTCGCTTTTTCGAATTGACGGCGGAATGTGGACGCGATTGGTCGAGGGTGTATCATCTGACTTCACCGGCCTATGGTCGCGCGACGGCCGAACGGTGGCGTCTCTCGGGCCGAGCGAGCGCACGATTGTGATCACGCCAGTGGATGGATCGCAGTCAAAGCAGCTGAAATTCGCGCACGGTTCGGTACCCTTCCTCAACTATTGGTCGGCCGACGGCAGATTCATCGTTGGCGATGTGCAGAATTCAGGGGCTGGATGGGACATCGAGCGATTGGACATAACGGGCGACATGGTCACGCCGACGCCGATCATTGCAACGCCGTCGGACGAGAACGGGGAGAGTATCACTCCCGACGGCCGACTGATCGCCTACTCCCGGGTCACGGCAGGCTCTGCGCCTCAGCTTCGAGTTGCGCGGCTGCCGTCTGGCCAGCCGGACGTGCAGGTCTCGGAATCACTCCTGAACACTCCGTGGGCTGGGAGGAGTGCCTGGAGTCCGGACGGACGCACGTTGTATTTCATCGCCGCGTCCGGCAAGCTCATGTCCGCATCAATCGATGATGGTGCAGAACTGCGCGCAGGCATTCCTCAAGTCGTTGCCCGCGCCCCGGGAAGCCTCACAAGCATAGACGCCGCGCCCGACGGACGACTGCTTCTCGTTTCGGGCAGCCCGGCTGGCCCTGTGCCGCTGACGCTATTCCAGAACTGGACCCAGCTTGAGCATCCGTGAACAAACCGGGGTCACAGCAAGTCCGGCAACAGTCATTCCGCCGCGTCTTTGTGTGGGCGTACCGCCAATCGTCGTCCAACCGCGTTCCGGTTCCACACGTGGCGGAGAACCCATCTAACTTTCCAACATGCAGCAGCAACGCACGCGCTCGTGATTCGCATCGGTCTCATCTCCGATACGCACGGGATGCTGCGCCCCAAGGTGCACACCGTGTTCAAGGGCGTCGATCTCATCCTCCACGCGGGCGACGTCTGCGGCGATGATATTCTGATCGAACTGCGCACCATCGCGCCGGTGTACGCCGTAGCCGGCAACTGCGACCCGCCGGGCGATCCTAACCTGCCGCTTGTTTTCGAACATACGTTCGGGAAAGTCAAACTCCACATGAGCCACGGTAGCGAGCTGGGACGGCCAAAGCCGGAGGAACTGCTCAAGCAGTATCCGGACGCAGGTGTCATCGTGTACGGACACACACATCATCAGATGCTGTTCAACGGCGCAGGGAGAATTGTCGTGAACCCAGGTGCAGCTGGCGCCCGCAGGTTCAACCTTCCGCCAAGCGTCGCGGTGATGCAGATCGACGGAGATCGCGTGTCGGTGGAGATCGTCGCACTTGAGTGATGCGCGACCAGGCGTTGCGTCAATCACAGCGGCGCTCGCGCACGACGAAGTACGGGTCTTCACACTCGATTCAGGTGACGGTGCAACCATCCGCGACGCGACGCGCCGAATCCTCGGCGCGCTATCAGCAATTGCGCTCGACAAGATAGAACTCTACGATGCGCCGGGAGGGAAGCCGTTTCTCCGCAACGACGCTGAGCTCCAGTTTTCGATTTCTCACTCGGAGAATTTCGGGATGGTCGCCGTGACGCGAGTCGCAGCGGTCGGAGTGGATATCGAGAAGATCCGCGTGGTCAAGAACAGGGAAGCGATCGTGCACCGCTTCTTTCCGGCCGGCGAAGCAGCGGGCATCGTCGGCAGTGATGACCCCGCTTTGCGCTTCGCTGAAGCCTGGACGCGATCTGAAGCGCGCGTGAAAAGCCGTGGCGCCAGCGTGTGGAACGCAGCCGAGCCTGATCCGGGAGCCACTGTCAGACAACTGACTGCGCCTGCCGGATTCGCAGCCGCCGTGGCGGTTGCGAGCGCCGAATGGGTGATTTCGCAGCACAGCATTTCCATCGCGGATATCGTAAACCTGTAGAACGTCCGTCATGGACATGCTGGCACTGGCGTCCCATACTTCGGGGCACGCCATTCTGTCGGCTC
>JBDTAB010000026.1:0-3750 GCA_039924865.1 Gemmatimonadaceae bacterium
CGCGTTCCACGCGAGTACAAAAGCCTCCTGAAGGGAGAAGACTTTATTTCGCAGTGACGCGTTTATGCGGTTCAGTAGTGCCATTCGCTCCGTCTACGGGCAAGGGACATGCCGGACGCAATATCGCAAATTATCACACTATTCGCGGCATTCATCGCCGTGCGGGCTGGCGTATAGCGCCGGGCCACAGTTGTTCGCTGTCCTTTGCCGGTCACCGCGAGCAGGGTAGCTTGCTATGCGATGATCGAGACTATCCAGCGGGACAGACTTGTTTCACTTCTTGAGTCGGCGAAAAGATATCACGTGGCCGTGGTGGGCGACGCCATGCTGGACGTCTATCTCGTAGGTGACGTGGAGCGAATCTCGCCTGAGGCTCCGGTACCAGTTGTGCGCGTCCGCGAACGGCGGCACGCCATGGGTGGCGCCGCAAACGTGGCCCAAAACGTTCTGGCTCTGGGCGCCTCCTGCAGCATGGTCTGCACCGTAGGCAACGACTCGTCTGGCCGGGATCTCAAGGCAATGCTGGCGCAGGCTGGCGCCTCGGTCGAGGGCGTGCTTCAGAGTTCCAAGCCAACCACGACCAAGACCCGTATCGTGGCCCGGGCGCAGCAGTTGGTGAGGGTGGATGAGGAGGACGACGCCGAGGCCGGAACAGCAGATACAAGCGGGTTGATCGACGCCGTCCGAACGGTCGTTCGCGGCGCGAATGCGTTGGTGCTTGAGGATTACAACAAGGGGGTCCTGACCCCTTCGGTTATCCGGGCTGCGATGGAGGAAGCGCTGGCGAAGAAGATCCCGATCGTCGTAGACCCGAAATTCCGGAACTTCTTTGAATTCCGAGGGGCGACGGTCTTCAAGCCGAACCGCCGAGAGATGGAATCGGCGGTTGGCGCAACGCTCGACATCGCGTCACCAGCGGCCCTGCCGGCGACATGCGCGCGGCTTGGAGTGGAGCACCTGCTCCTCACGCTCGGCGAACATGGAATGGTACTCGTATCGGCTGACGGAGAAGTCGGGCGAATACCAACAACCGCACGCGAGGTTTACGACGTGGTCGGAGCTGGTGATACGGTAACCGCGTACATGGCGACCATGCTCGCGGCTGGCGCCACGCCGTCCGAAGCCGCGGTGGTCGCCAATTTCGCCGCTGGTGTCGAGGTAGGGAAACTTGGCGCCGCGACTGTCGGCGTGGATGAAGTGCTGGACGCGTACGACGCGTACAGCGCGCTCTCCAGTCAGATACCCGTCAATTGAAACGGACCATTCGTACGATGGTTGTCGCGCTGGCAGCGCTAACGGCGCTGGCATTGCCGCGATCCGCGGCTGCCCAAGCTTCGCTGTACGTTCCTCTCGACGACATCGCGTACCGCTTCGCCGACGCATTGATTGCTCGGGGTGAACTGCGCGGCGTGTCGTTGCTTGAGCGTCCTTACACCGCGCAGCAGCTGGCCGCCGGCGCCGATACGACGCTCGCGCACGCGCATTCAGCCGTCATCAAGTCGTACGCGATCGCGCTGCGCGCCGCGCTGCAGCGTTACACTGTCACGGCAGCAGGAGCGACCGTGTCGGCGGACCAACCGGTATTCCTTGCGAATGCGGATGTGTTCAGCACGGCGCAAACGTCGGGGCAGCGCGAGCTCATGCTCGCTGACACGAACCACAGTGTAACGGGTGGCGCTGGGTTCCGGCTTGCGATGGTTGCCGGCCCCGTAACCGCGATGATTCATCCGATCATCGACAATCGCCTCAACAACGATCCGGATTTCGCCGGCAAGCAGGATCGTGCGATCGCCGGGCGCACAGAGGACGCTTACGTGAGCGGCCAGTGGAAATACGGAACGCTGTTCGCGGGCCGGATGGCGCGCAACTGGGGGCCGTCGTCGCTGCGGGGGCTTCAACTCGGCAGTGCGCCGTACACATACGATCAACTTTACACTCAGATCGGAACGGACCGCATTCACATGTCGGCGCTCGCGACTCGTCTGGACGACGATTTCCAGCCGGACGGAGTTTACGCTCGCTATTTCTACACTCATCGTCTGTCGGTGCGCTGGCGCGACTTGGAGATCGGGACGTCGGAGGGATATCTGGCGTATGGAATCGGGAGATCGTACGACCCGTCGCTGCTGAACCCGCTCAACATCTATGCGCTATCGTGGCGAAACGAGCACGTCTCGGGGAATCTGACGATTGGCGGTACGATGGCATTGCGCACAGGTCATTTCGGCAATTACTCCGCAGAACTGTTGCTCGGCAACCGGCAGATCGATTCGTGTCCGACACTCGCCTGCCAGGAGCCTGCCTCGTACGGATACTCAGCGACAGCGGAGGGAATCCCGTTCTACGGAGACCAGCGACTGTTTGCGTCGTACTCCCGCTTATCGGGTCTGGCGTACCGCGGCAAGGAAGGCCCGGCTGCGCAGTACGCAAGCCTCGGCGTCGGGCTGGGCCAACCGTTCAGCGATTACGACGAGATCAAAGCCGGCGTCGATCTCGCTATAGTTCCGTATACGACAGCGAGATTGTATGGAGCATTCCGTCGTCAGGGACAGGGGGATTTCCACCTTCCCTTCCCGACGCCGCAGCAGTATCCCACGACGCTCGGATTCCTGGATGGCGTGGTGGAGCACGTGGCGCGTGCCGGTGTCGAGGGCGGGGGCTTGATAGCGCCGGGCTTCGAGTTGACCGCAGATCTGGGCGTGAATCACATCACCAATTCCGATCATCTTACAGGTGTGACGCGAAACGAATTCGCGGCGCGCGCGCGATTTCAGTGGACGCCGAGGGGATTCATCTTCTAGGTGAGAGCCCGCGTCCGCGTTGCTGTCATGGTGTCGACGGCTTTCGCGCGAGAACCACGTTGTTGCAGTAATACTCGTACCGCATCGGAAAAACGAAATTGAGGAAGAGCGTCGCCAGGTTGAGCGGGAAGATCAGTGCGAGCTGAAATACACTCGCAATGATTCTGTTTTTCGGGAGCACGTATCTGCTCAGGTATGCGATGAATACCTGACAGAGGGCAACGATGTAGGTCGTCGTTTTCCGCATTTCCACGACCTCGAAGTTGTTCCGTTCCAGAACTGACTTGATGCCGAAGCTGGTGTAACGGGCAAAGTCATATGGTATCTCATGCTCATCCCACGCAAATGGAACTGACAGGAGAAGCTGGCCGCCGGGCTTGAGTACGCGCCAAATTTCAGTGAGTGCCTCGTCGATGTTGAAGACGTGCTCGAAGACCTCGAAGCACACCGTGGAGTCGAAACGCCTATCCGCGAACGGCAACGTCTTGCCATCGTAGTACACGTCGATCCTGCTGGTTCTGTGGTCGTGCCCGGAAACTTGCACATCTACGCCGGTATAGCTGCTCCGGTTGGCGAACAGCGACTCATACGGTTTGGAGCCGCAGCCAAAATCCAGAAAGTCGCCTCCCATGGCGGGCGCGAGGCTGGAGATATGCTTGTAAAGGCCATTGCGAATGAAATAGACGGGGCTTATGACGATGGCCAAGGGCGATGTGATGAACGCTTCACGACGCAGTCGCCTTACAAGTTTTTCAAACATGGCGAAGTATAGCCGGCCAAATCCAGTCCACCGGTACGGCGGTGGCGCGGTCGCGCCGCTGGCAGTAAGTTGGTCGGAAGGAAGCTTCGATCTGCTTTGGCGATCGTCGCACGGGGCAGAAGCTCAACGGTCGAGCAGTCGGCTCATAACCGTCTGGAAGTGGGTTCAACTCCCACCTGCCCTATTTTG
>JBDTAB010000027.1:0-30375 GCA_039924865.1 Gemmatimonadaceae bacterium
GATGTGTTCTCCTCAAACTCAAATATCATCGCGTATGCACTCCCAGGCGGGTAGACGACAGGATCGGATCGACGGGCTAATATACGTGAATGTCGCGCGCTCGACCATGCCCAGTTGACGATCGAAGAGCACGGATTTCACCACCCTAATACGCGGCATTTTTTCCACACGAATTTTGCTCTTGCCAGCTTTGAGACTTGCGGCGGCGATTCGTTGTGGGCCAAGTCAACACATGGCCACGTAGTGTGATCGCAATCGCGCAAACATAAGCCGAAGATGCTCAGCCAGCTCCGAGAAGCTTTAGAAGAAGTCCTCTAGCCAATTCTTCATTCGCTTCGCGAGCTTGTCAACGCCGGGCGAATTGAAATTGCGCTTCGCGCTCGGCGGCCCGCCAGAAAGCACCAGGCGGTTGGCACCGTAGAGGGCGAGACCCACAGCGGTCGCGAACCGCGGCGCCTCGACGGAATCACTCAGGCCGCCAACATGCTCACCCGGAATGCCAATACGGACGCCGGTGCCGAAGACGCTCGCGGCAAGTTCAGTGATACCTTCCATCGCCGCCCCGCCTCCGGTGAGCACTATCCCACCTGCGAGCCTGGAGCCATAACCCGCCCCGTGTATCTCGCGATGCACCATGTCGAAGATTTCATCCATTCGCTGGTGAATGATGTGCGCCAGCAGTTCGCGCGGAATCTGCCGGTCGCCCTGCGCGACAGTACTCGGAAGCTGGATCACATCTTCCGGATCGACTAGCGGCTCGTACGCGCTTCCGTAGCGTTCCTTCAACCGCTCCGCGTCGGCCTGCGTTACACCGAGTCCGTGCACAATATCGTTGGTGACGATATTACCGCCATAACTCAGCGTACCGAGGTAACGGATCTTGCCTTCATGGAAGATCGCGATGTCGGTCGTGCCGGCACCCAGCTCGACCAGTGCGACGCCGAGCTCCTTCTCATCCTCGGTGAGCACGGAGAGCGCACTCGCAAGGGGCTCGAGAACGAGATCACGTACACGATATCCGGCCCGCTCCACGCTCTTGCGAAGGTTCATTGCAGGCGAGCTGCCGATCGTGACAAGGTACATCTCAGTCTCGAGCCGCGTACCGATCATCCCGATAGGATCTCGCACGCCAGCATTCTTGTCTACAGTGTATTCCTGCGGGATAGCGTGAAGCAGCTCGCGGTCCTGCGGAATCGCCTGCGCGCGCGCCACGTCGTTGGCGCGCTCGACGTCGGCTTTCGATATCTCCTCACCGTTCACGGCCACGATGCCGCGGCTGGTCATTGCGCTCACATGCTCGCCGGCAATGCCTGCGTATATCGCTTCAACGCGAGTTCCCGCCATTCGCTCGGCGTCCTGCATCGCCTTCTGAATTGAGCGAGTGGTCTCTTCTATGTCTGATACTATTCCACGGCGCAGACCGGTTGTGCGAGCCTGCCCCACTCCGAGGATCCGGATAGTAGGGTGCCGGTCGCCAATCGCTTCGGCGATGATGGCCGTGGTTTTCGCCGAACCTATGTCGAGTCCGGCGACTATGCGTTCAACGTTCATTGAAGCCTTGCGACAACCTGATCGCGATAACGGATGTCCAGCTCTGTCGCCCGCTCATTGCGGCGCGCGAGATCGGATTCAACGGGAAAGATATCCCGGAAGCGTTGCGGGGCTACCCCTGCAGCCGCGCGCACTCGCAGCGAAGAACGCAATGTGAAGACCAAATCGCTCCCATTCGCGTCCACCTCACTTACCCTCGCAAACATTCCGGGATCGCTGCTTCGAAGCTGCCCGATGAGTCGCAACGCGCCGCGGTCGGGCTTCGTCAGGATCGGAAGATCGAGCGAGGCGAGGCTCGGATCAATCGGCAGCACACGCCCCGAAGAATCATACGCCGCCAGTCCGTCGCCCCTCGGCACCAACGCCACGGGAAGATTCTCCTGGATCGTCACGACCAATGTGCCTGGATACCGGCGAGAGATCTCCACGCCCGAGACCTGCGGCAGCGAACGGAGCCGATCTTCGAGTGGCGTCAGGTCGTCGATGATCGACCGAAGTGTGTCCACTCTGAGCCGCGCCACGACATCTTCCGGCTGCAGGTAACGCACTCCCCGGATCTCCAGTTTGCGAACGTGGAAGTAGCTGAGTTTCCGAAGGTTCGCGCGACCCCAGCGCGGTGATGTGAGAACCGCCACCACGAGCAGTATTACGGCGACGTACTTATAGCCAGGTTTCTTGAGGCGCTCGGGGAACTTGATAGCAAAACTGAACCGACGCTTTGCCGGGCTGTCTGCCGGATTCTTGACTGGAGGCTTCCCCGGATGCTTCACTGGCCAGCGCTCGATTTAGCCAAAATGTCTCGAAGCTCACCAGCTGTCCGTGTGATGTCTCCTGCACCGACCGTAATCACAACATCTCCCGGCCGAACCTCGCCAGCGAGTGCGGCAGCCAGCAAACTTCGCTCCCCCCGCCACATCACCTGACCACCAGCGGCCCGCGTCGACTGTTCAATCAGATCGGAACTGACTCCGACAATTGGCTGCTCCCTGGCGGGATATAGCTCGGTCAGAAACACACCGTCCGCACCCGCAAGCGCGCGTCCGAACTCCGATGCGAAGTCGCGCGTTCTCGAATACAGATGCGGCTGGAACGCAACGATCAGTCTGCGTCCCGGAAACGCGCCTCGTGCGGCTTCTATCGTCGCTTCGATCTCGGTGGGATGATGTGCGTAATCATCAACAATCGCGACCCCCGCAATGTCAGCGATTCGCTGGAAACGCCGCTCGACTCCCGCAAACGCCGCGAGACCAGCCGCCATTTTGTCCGGGCTCACTCCCAGCGCGATGCCAGCTCCGATTGCAGCAAGCGCATTTCGAACATTGTGGAGGCCGGGAACCCGGAGCCGCACGTTGCACTTGTATTCACCGTCATAGACCACCTCGAATTCCGAACCCCCATCGAGCTGCCGAATGGACCGCGCAAGCAACCTCGCATCGGTGGACTCAACGCCGTACCTGATGATCTCCGCCGTGGAGGGAAGCTCAAGCGAATTCGCACCGACGTCGTCGGCGCAAAGCACTATGGCTCGCGCACGCGACACGTATACACCGAAAGTCGCTCGGATATCGGCCAGGTCGGCGTAGATGTCGAGATGGTCCGCCTCAACGTTGGTGACGACGGCAACGCCCGGATCGAGTGCCAGGAACGATCGATCGTACTCGTCGGCCTCCACCACGTACAAACTGTCCGAGCCGTAACTCATATTCCCGCCCCACTCCGCCACCCGCCCTCCAGCAATTCCGGTCGGAGCAAGCCCGGCCTGGCGCAACGCCGTAGTGGTCATCACAGTGGTCGTCGTCTTCCCGTGGGTTCCGGCAACGCCCACGACATCGCCCGATGCGACCGCGAGACCCAACGCCTCGGCCCGTCTGATTACCGGAATTCCAGCTTCCGAAGCCGCAAGAAGCTCCGGGTGATCCCGACCCATGGCGGAGGTAAACACGACTGCGCGAGCCGTCGAAATGTGAGAGGGCGAATGCCCCTGCCAAACCTCCACACCGTACTTGGCGAGATCGCCCGTTGCCGCGGCTGGGTTCGAATCGCACCCGGTAACGCTCAGTCCTTTCCGCGCAAACAGCTCGGCCAAACCGCTCATTCCGGCACCGGCGATTCCGATAAAGTGTACCGGCCGCGGGTCAGGGCCGGGTGAAAACAGATCATAATTCACTTGAAGCACGACAGGCTAAGTATGTTTCCAGCAATGGTTTGTGCCGCATCAGGTCGCGAGCGCATGAGCGTTTTTTCACGCATATCTATGAGCGCCTTCTGGTCACCGAAGAGTCGAGTTACGGTGGCCTCGAGCAGGTCAGCGGTGAGCGCGCTCTGCTGGATCATAACTCCTGCACCAGCCGAGGAAATTGCCCGCGCGTTCGCGGTCTGATGGTCGGCCGCCGCCGTCGGGAGCGGGACCAGGATGGCCGGCAGTCCCCAAGCGGCGAGCTCGGCGGTGGTCATTGCGCCGGCTCGGGTCAGCGCAAGATCCGCAGCGCTGTACGCATCTGACATCGGCGAGATGTACGGAACGACGCGCACCGACTCCCGCGCCAGCCCGGCATAACGAGCAAAGTGAGTGGGTCCCGTGGCCCAGATCACGCGCATCCGCCGGCTCCCGCCAGCGGTCCATTTCGCGACGACCGAGTTGATCCCCTCCGCTCCCTGGCTACCGCCAAAAACGAGCATGGTTGGAACATCGGGCCCTTCAAATCCCCACTTCCGCGCCGCATCGGCGTGGGACATCCGTTTCTCCAGCGGAGGAGGCGGGTCGATCGGATTGCCCGATTCGAACACACGAGTTTGGGCGCCGAGCCTGAGTAGCCGGCGCGCTTCCGGAAATCCAAGGTGTATCTGAGCGGCGCGTCGGGAGAAGCGACGGACGGTGAGGCCGGGATAGCTGTTCTGCTCCTGAATCACGATATGGATCCGCTTCCAGGCCGCGTAGCCGAGCGCGATGCCGGCTGCATAGCCACCCGTGGCGACGAGGGCGCGAGGATGCGTCGTCGTCGCGATTCTTGAGATGCTCTGCCAGCTTGATGCCGATCCGGCGACGGTGCGCCAGTTCAGCCACGGTTTTGATCGGTACAGCGGGTGCAGATCGAGCAACTCAAAGGGGAATTCCGCGAGAGGGAGCACATCGCGCTCGATACCGCGTCGCGCACCGATGAAGAACGGCTCCACATCCGGATTTGCTGCGACCATCGCCCGAGCGATGGCAAGCGCGGGGTAGAGATGCCCACCGGTGCCTCCTCCAGCAAACAAGACGTTCACCGGCTTGCTCATCTGGAGATCATGCCTCGGCTGTAACCAGCGGGTTCGTCGCGCCTTCACCCATTACGCGCTCCCGCTCACTTCCAATGTTGACGAGGATCCCGGTCAGCAGCAGCGTGAGGATCATGCTCGAACGACCGTACGAAATGAACGGTAACGTCAGGCCCGTGTTGGGGAGCAGCCCGATCGCGACCCCGACATGCAGGAACGCACTAATGACGACCGTTGTAACGATCCCAATGGCAACCAGTTGCTGAAACTTGCTGCGCGCCGAACGGGCGATCCGGAACCCGAGATAGGCGTACGCCACGAATGCAAGCACGAGGAGCGTGAGGCCAACGAATCCGACCTCTTCGCCAATTATCGCGGCGATGAAGTCGTCGTACGCAAAGGGGAGAAAGCCGTACTGTTGCCTGCCCTGCCCAATTCCGACTCCAAAAATGCCGCCCGAGCCAATCGCGATGAGTGCCTGCCTCGCCTGGTAATCGACATGCGGCGTCGCGCCGGGGTTGAAGAACGACGTCATGCGTAGCATCACGTACTGCAGTTTTTCCGCGCGGGAATACAGCACAGGAATCGCGATAATGCCAAGTGCGACGAAATGTCCGATGCGGACGCCGGCCGCGAACAGAATGATTCCCATGATCAGCGTGAAGAACATCGCAGACGACAGATCGGGCTCCACATACACCAGAATGTCGAGCAAGCCGATGATGACCAGGAACGGAAACAATCCCTTGCTGAGACGCCGCATCACGGGCCCTTTCTTCACCACGAGCATCGACGTCCACACGATCACCGCGAGCTTTGCAAACTCGGACGGTTGCATACTCGCGCCGAACAAGTAACGACGGGCGCCGTGAATTCGCGGCGCCCAACGAAGCGTGAATGGAAGGACCACCAGCGCGAGCAACACCAGTGAGATGAGCATTATCGGCCACGCCCAGTCATACCACTTTTCAGCATCGATTTTCGCGAATACCGCGAAGACCAGCAGTCCGGCCACAATTCCGCTCAACTGTCGTATCGCGAAGTACGCTCCGTTGTGACCGGCCTGCTGTGCTACGATCATGCTGGCGCCGTACACGGTCACGAGCCCTACGGCCAGAAGGATCAGCGTCAGCACTGTAAGCACACGCGCCTCCCAGCGCATGTGCCATCGATATCGAACGTTCGAAACCGCCTCAGCCATGCGCCGCCGCCGCGAGTGCGCGGAATCTTGCGCCCCGCTCCACGTAGTTGTTGAACATGTCGTAGCTCGAACATGCGGGCGACAGCAGCACCGCGTCTCCCGGAGCGGACACGGAGCGTGCAAAAGCCATGACCTCCTCGAATGATCCATCAATTCGAGTAAGTGGCACGACTCCGCTGAGATCGTGCTCGACAATAGCCTTGGACTCTCCGAACGCGATGACGTGCTTCACATGTGCCGCAATCGACTCAGCCAGTCCGGTGTACGGTTCGCCCTTGTGTCTGCCGCCAAGCAGGAGGATGGTCGGTCGAGTCATTCCGCGAACCGCAACGAGAGTCGATGCGACGTTAGTTGCCTTGGAATCGTTGATCCATTCGACGCCGTTCCACTCTCCGACGACTTCGAGCCGATTGTCGAGCGCGCGGAACGTCTTGATTGCGTCCGCAATCCGCGTTCGCGCCGCGCCTGTTGCGAACGCAGCGTCCGCGGACATTACGGCCAGGGCGGCAGCGAGAACGTTGGCAACATTGTGATCGCCGAGCAGTGCGACGTCACTACGAGCTAGCAGCACCTGCCCGTTCACAGCGAGCTGGCCAGCACCACGATCGTACCACGCATCAGACGTGGTCATGACGCTGAAGAAGTGATGTTTTCCCTGCACTCCTCTCGCCATGTCCATCGACGCAGGATCGTCGGCGTTCACCACCCAACTTGACTCGTCGGTGGCGTTGCGAAACATCAACGCCTTGTCCGCGAAGTAATCGGCGACACTCGCGTAACGGTCCAGATGATCGGGACTAAGATTGGTGAGGACGCCAACGTTCGGAGCAATCGACGGAGTGTCGTGCAACTGAAACGAAGAGAGTTCGAGCGAGACCCAGTCTGGCAGCGGGTCCTTGCCCACGATTTCAGAGAGCGGTGTGCCAATGTTTCCGGCGTCGGGGGCATCGACTCCGAGTCCGCGCAGCATGTGGCCGATGAGCGCCGTTGTCGTCGTCTTTCCGTTCGTCCCGGTCACAGCGATGTAGCGAAGCCGCGCTCCGCAGCGGAGCGCAAGTTCGATTTCACTGACGATCTCGCGTCTGGAGTCTCGCGCGGCGACAATAGCCGGAGAGTCCGGAGGAACCCCCGGACTTACGACCACGAGGCTGGCGCGCGCGATACGCGCTACGTCATGACCGCCAATTTGAACCGAGGCACCACGCGCTGACAGCGCCGCGGCGGCGGATGTAGCTCTGTCCGAGTCACCGTCGTCGAATGCGTAGACCTGGTAGCCACGTGAAAGGAGCAATTCGGACGCTGCGATACCGCTTCTCCCCAGTCCTACCACCGCAGTCTCGCCCGCCGTCACTGGTGGCAACACTAGCCGGCTCACCGGAGCTTCAGTGTGCTGAAGGCCAGAAACGCACACAGGATGCCGATGATCCAGAAGCGAACGACCACCTGCGACTCGGTCCAGCCCTTCATCTCGAAATGATGATGCAGCGGTGCACGCAGAAACACTCGATGGGTTCTCGCGTAATCGATCCCGTACCTCAATTTTCGATATTTGAACACATACCGCTGCAATATCACGGATACCATCTCGGCGACAAACAGGCCGCCAATGAAGACGAGCAGGAACTCCGACTTCAGGAGCACCGCAATTGCACCGAGCGATCCGCCGAGCGCGAGCGATCCGGTATCGCCCATAAAGATCGACGCGGGGTTGGTGTTGAACCAAAGGAAGCCGATGCACGCTCCCATCACCGACGCGCAGAAGATTGTGAGCTCCCCTGCTCCATTCATGAAGAAGAGACCAAGGAATCGGCTCAGGTCTACGCGACCAATCACGTATGCAAATCCCGCGAACGTGAGCGCGGCGATGGCCACCAGACCAGCGGCGAGGCCATCAAGTCCGTCCGTCATGTTCACGGCGTTGCTCGTGCCCGCCATGACGAAGGTTACGAAGACGACGTACAGCCACGCGAACGCTGGCGTGAGCGGTACGATCAGCAAGTACTTGTAGAACGGGAGTGTCGTCGATGCGCCGGCGAGCCCAGATAACGGAAACTGCCAGACATAAATTCCGAGAGCGAGCCCCAGCGCGATCTGGCCTGCAAGCTTGTATCGCTCGATCAGACCGTGATTTGCTTCACCGCGCGCCTTCTGTCGCAACTTCAGAAAGTCATCGAGGAAGCCAATACCTCCCATCCACAGCATTACTACGATACAGACCCAGATGTATCGATTGTTCAGTCGCGCCCACAGCAACGTTGGAATGATCGTAGCAGAGATGATGATCAGTCCGCCCATCGTCGGTGTCTCTGCCTTCGCGGCATGACTCGCGGGCGTGCCGTCGCGTACGACCTGCGCGATCCGATGTCGCCGGAGCGCGCGAATGATAAACGGCCCGATGATGAATGTGAGCAACAGCGCCGTGACGGCCGCACCTGCGGCACGGAAGCTTATGTAGCCGAACAACCTTAAGAAGCCGAGGTGTCGAGCAAGCGGGACCAGCAGGAAGTTCAGCAATCTCGGTTCGCCCAGCCGGTAATGTGTGGCAGCATTCGCTCCAGGCGCGCGCCTCGGGAGCCCTTCAGAAGTATTGTTGCATCGCGTTCGAGTCGTTGTTCAAGCGCCGACCAGAGTTCATCAACGTCATTCGCCGTCACGATGCGAGTGTCGTCGCCGCCGACACGACGGAGCGCAGCGACAAATTCGCCCGCCCCGCCAATAATTGCCGCCGGTGACGCCAAGGCGGCACGAGCTACGTCATCATGACAGCGGTCCGAATTTGCACCAAGCTCGAGCATGGATCCGAGAATGGCTACCTTCTGAGTACCTGGCGCTGAAGCGAGCATTTCAATCGCGGCAATTGCGGAGCCCGGGTTCGAATTGTAAGCGTCGTTGATCACGAGTGCGCGGCCGATGTTCTGCCAGTTGGCACGCATCGGTGGTGGTGTGAGTGCTGCGATTCCGCGTGCGGCATCGCGTGTATCTACTCCTACCTCGCGCGCCGCCGCAAGAGCGAGCATGAGGTTGCGGAGATTGTGCACGCCTCTGAGTGGCGACCGAACGAGAATGTCGTCAACGATCGCTACACCCGTGCCGTCCGGCTCCAGGCGCCACGCGCTGGCGTGCACATCGCCTTCGTCCAGGCCAGCCCGTACGAGTCGTGCGGGAGAGGTCGACGCCGCCGTCAGGACTCCATCGTCGAAGGGAACGATACCGACGGCGACGCCGTGGAATATGGATGTCTCCTCGCGCAATACGCCCGCAAGATCCACGAATCCCTCAAGATGTTCTTCTGCGATCGACGTAACTATGGCAACGTCGGGACGTGTGATATCCCGGAGTTTAGCGATCTCGCCAGGTATGCTTGTGCCAACTTCGACGACCGCAACATCGGTGTCAAACGGAAGCGCGAGCAACGTAAGAGGGACTCCAATGCGATTGTTCAGGTTGCCAGTAGTCGCATGTACACGCATCCGAGACCCGAGTGCGGCTCTCAACAGTTCCTTGGTGCTCGTCTTGCCATTGCTTCCGGCCACCGCGATTACAGTCCCACCCCAAACCATGCGCCTGAAGCGAGCAAGATCGGCGAGCGCAAGAAGAGTATCATCGACCTGGTATATCGCTGTGTCTGTCCCGTGCACATCCACCGGCTTGCTTGCAACGATGGCGCGGGCGCCGGCTGCGAGCGCGTCTTCAACAAAATCATGTGCATCGAAGCGTTCACCGACAATCGCGACGAAGATATCGCCCGCGCGAATCGAACGCGTGTCTGTCGAAACGTTGCCCAGCATGCGCGGGCCGCGGGGAGCAGCGCCCGTAACTCTCGCGTCCAGAGCGTGGGCAAGATTCGTCAGGTTCCAGAAGCTGTCGCTCAATGTTGATTCCCGAGCAGCTCCGCAACGACCGTACGCTCGTCGAAGGGTCGTTTCTCCGTGCCGACTACCTGGTACGTCTCATGGCCCTTGCCGGCAAGCAAAATCGTATCGCCTGTAACAGCGATCGCGATTGCGCGTGCGATGGCCTTCCGGCGGTCGGTGATCCGGTCGTGTGTTGAGGTCATCCCTTCTTCTATCTCGTCAATGATTGCGTCCGGGTCCTCCGTCCGCGGATTGTCGCTGGTGACAATCACGCGATCCGCGCCGGCCTCGGCTGCGGCTCCCATGAGCGGCCGTTTGCCGGGGTCGCGATCGCCGCCAGCGCCAAATACCAGAATCAACTTACCAGAAACGAAGGGGCGCAGGGCGGCGAGCGAGCGGACCAGGGCATCTGGCGTGTGCGCGTAATCGCGAATGATCGGCGGCGATCCCGCGATCAGCTCGAGCCGGCCGGGGATCTGCGGTACGAAAGCCAGCGAGCTCGCAAGCGCACGCAATGGGATTCCCAGCGAAAGCGCGCCCGCCGCAGCCGCCAGTGCGTTAATAACGTTGAAATCGCCAACGAGCGGCAACCGAACGGCCGCCGAATCATCCCCGTGCTGCATGGTCCAGCTACTACCGGTCGCATCGAATGCGACATCGACGGCTCTCACGTCACCCGAGCGAAGCCCGTAAGTAAGCAGTCGCGGCGCTTGCGGAAGAGATTGCCATTCCGCCTGATCGGCGTTGACTACTGCGGCGCCGGTCCCCTTGATGTAACCAATCAGCTTTGCCTTGGCCGCAAAGTACTCCTCCATCGTGCCGTGATAATCGAGGTGGTCGCGTGTGAAATTCGTGAACACTGCAGCGTCAAACGACACGCCGTGCACGCGATGCTGGTCCAGCGCGTGCGACGATACCTCCATCGCGACCGACCGCACCCCTGCGTCAACGAGTTCTCTCAATACGCGCTGAAGCTCGTCCGGGCCAGGCGTCGTGAGCCCAAGCCCACCCGGCATGACCGTGCCGTCGAGCCCGACGAGGACGCCGAGCGTCCCGATCGACGCGGCTGGCGCGACGGGGAGATCGAGCAACGCGCGCAGAATGTTGACCGTAGTCGTCTTGCCGTTGGTTCCCGTGACGGCGACCATCCGCAGCGAAAGCGCCGGGAATCCATACTTGGCGGCGGCGGCCCGCGCAATCTCGATGCGCTTGGCCGCGATTATCGGGTCCTTTGTCGCTCCGCTCATCTGGGTGCTCCAAGCTTCACCACTCGGCCAGGCTCGAGTACGGTGCCTGCCGCCGGCACGGTTGCCGTCGACGACGATTGCAGCAGCTGCACGCGAAATCCGGCCGCGTGCAGCAACCTTACCGCTTCGCGCAACGGCAGGCCACTGACATCGGGAACTGGTCGCGGCGCTCGCGCCGCGGGCGCCGGCCGCCCATGTGCGGGTAGAGATACGATGTAGTCCCCTCCGCCAGATGCAACAGGCTCTGGCTGAGTTGAACGGACGGCCTGTCGAAGCGAGTCTCCAACTGCGACGCTGTCATCGCGCCGTTCCGTTGCGTCTCGCACACGCTGCGCCGCGCGCCCAGCGACGCTCGTATCTGGCCGCGGCGCATGAATCGACGATGCGAGTTCGCCACGGTTCAGAGCTGCGTCGCGCGCCGCGAGCGCAGCGCGTAGCACCACGTTGGTCACCGCTCCGGCAACAATTCCGCCGTAGAAACCCATCTGCGGATTGTCGAGCTTTACAAGAATCACGAATTGCGGCTTGTCATCCGGAAACAATCCCACAAATGACGCGTTGTACGAACCAGCGATGTAATGTCCGTTGAGATTGCGAAGAGCGGTTCCGCTCTTTCCCGCAACGTCAAGCGTCGCCAGATCGGCCCTGGTCGACGTACCGCCCGCTACAACGTCGCGCAGCATGACGCGAACGGCTGAAGCGACTTCCGTAGTCATGACCCGCCTCACCACTGTACGCTTCGCCTGATACTGGATCTTTCCGGCTGCAGAACGAATCTCTTTAACGATGTGTGGCGCCAACAACTCGCCGCCATTCGCAATTGCGCTGTACGCCGTCACCATCTGCAACGGCGTCACCGATACTTCGTATCCCATCACAACCGACGCGGCCGATTGCGGAGTCCAGCGTGTCGGATCGCGCACCAATCCCTGAGACTCAGCGGGAAGCGCTATCTCGGTGGGTGTTCCGAAACCCATGTCACGCAACATCTCGAATTTTTCGCGCACCGACAGACGTTGCGCAAAGAGCACGATACCGACGTTGCTCGAATGCTTTATGACATCCGTGAGTGAGAGAACCGATGCATGCTCGTCGGCGTCGGTTATCGGGCGCCCGCGACCGGGGATGATGAGTTGACCATTGTGAGTGTCGACGGTCGCATCTGGGGTCGCGCGCCCGAGTCCGAGCAGCCGCGACGCGACGAACGGCTTCATGGTGGAACCAGGCTCGTATGGTTCAGTCACAGCCGTATTGCCGGACGCCGCCGGATCAGATCTGTTGCTTGCCATGGCGAGCACGTCACCCGTGTTCGGATTCATCACCACGATGTCACCACCGTCAGCGTGCAGGCTGTCGACAGCCGCCGCGAGAGCGCGGTCACAGATTTCCTGAAGCTCGCGGTTGATGGTGAGGTACACCGTGTTGCCCGGCGTAGCGTCATCGGCGTCCAGGGGGGCGGCCATCGGCCGGCCGTTCTTGTCACGCGCTACGCGCACCGTGGCAGTATCACCGCGAAGCACGGAGTCCAACGTCAGCTCTATTCCGTCGAGTCCCTTCCCGTCCGGCCGCACATTCCCGACAATACGACGAATTCCGCCGGAAGTAGCCGATACGCGATCCATCACAGGCTTTGAGTAAACGCCTCGCTGAGATACGAGCGGGGCCACCTGGCCGGGCAGATAGGCACCCGGAATGTCCACCCACTTTCGAGCGGTGTCGATAGACATCGACACAAAGCGCGGCACGACTCCGGCAGCCTGGAGGTCGCGCGCAAGAACCGCGCGGTTTTTCACCTGCTGCGGTGCCACGCTCAACCGAACCATCTCTCGGCTCTCTACCAGAGTGTTCCCACCAGCGTCGAGAATGAGACCGCGCGGCGCGGGCAGATCGGACGACGCGAAGTGCTGGCGCTGTCCGATCCTGTTCCAGTAATCGTGCCGGAAGACCTGCTCGTAGCCCGCTTTGAACAGAAGCGCGACGGCGAAAAACATCAGCGAGCCGAAGACTATCGCTACGCGACCCGGAGTGTGTGCTGCCATCGGACTATCGCCTGATCGTTCGAACATGGGCGTCGTCAGGCAGGCGCATTCCCATGCTCAGCACAATTGGACCAAGCCGTGTCTGGCTCGACTCGTCGCGGATGAGCGCGGCGAGATGGCCCCGCTCCGCCTCGAGTTGGACCATTCGGCGATCAAGTCTCGCGATTTCCTTCGCCTCCGTAATGCCATAACTACGCCGCCATATTACAGCGGAAGCGACCGCCACGAAGCCGATCAGTAACGCGCCGACGATCCAGCGTCCGCGCCGCGGCTTCCTGCTCTTCTTCCTCGACTTTGTTGGTGTCATGTCGCCTTGCGCCACGCGCGCAGGCGCGCGCTCCGAGCGCGCGAGTTGCGCGCCAGTTCATCGCCGGTGGCCACAACCGCCTTTCGTGTCACCAATGAGCCCAGAGCCACGCCGCCGCAAGTACAGATGGGTTGCCGCGGCGGACAGGTGCATGCGGTGCTCCACGCACGCATCGCGTGTTTCACGAGCCTGTCCTCGCCAGAATGATACGCGATGATCAGCATGCAACCACCAGGTTCGAGCATGTCGCGCAGCAAGGGTAGCGCACGCTCGAGACCCTCGAGTTCTTCGTTGATCGCGATCCTCACCGCCTGGAACAACCGCGCAAAGTCGGGTGCTCCGGCTGACGCCCCAAACGTGCCTCGGATCGCGCCGACAAGATCATCTGCGGTTACGAAGTCGCGTGTCTGCCTTCGCCTCACGATTTCGCCGGCGAGCCTCCGTGCGCGCGGTTCGTCGCCAAAATTGCGAAAGACTTCTGCCAGTTCTTCCTGCGGCGCACGATTGAGCCATCCAGCCGCGGATTCGCCGGCGCCTCCGGTCATTCGCATGTCCAGCGGCACTCCGGGCCGGAACGAGAAGCCGCGAGCGTCGCTGTCGATCTGCGACGAAGACACGCCCAGATCCGCCAGCACCCCACCAAACGTCTCACCCTTGAGCGAGTTGATCTCGTCAATGCGCGTGAAATTACCCTCTATCGCACGAAACTGACCGGAATCGGCGAAACTCCCAAGTCGCGTCGTTGCTGCGACGATCGCCTCGTGATCCCGATCGATCCCCGTCACGCGCTTGCCAGCCTCCAACAGTGCCAGACTGTGTCCGCCGCCTCCGAGCGTACAATCGAGTACGGACACAGCTGCGCCGAGCGCACCAGTGACCTCGGCCACCATCACCGGGGCATGGTAACCACTGTCGAACGACCGTTCGGTTATGGATGACTCTGTCACTTTTGGAGATGCGGCGGCGGGAGCGTCAGGGGAGGCTGCCAATATACAAAAAACCGCCCCGGCGCGAACCGGGGCGGCTTTTACAAGATAACTCATTCCGCCAACTTTGAACCTACTTGCAGAGCTTCTTCACCAGTGCCGCAGACGCCGGTAGGAACTGCGCGAGCACCGGCACGTACTGCGCAGCGCTTGTCTTGTAGACGTCGCTCGTAGCTCCTGCATCGATCCCGGGCTGCATAAGCGCCAGCGCGTTTTGGGCAGTCGTTGCAAGTTCACAGCTCTTTGTGGTATTGGCCTCATTGTACGCGCTCTGCGCGACTGCGAACGCGGAGGCGGCAATGAGGAATTTCGCATCCACCGATGGCTCGATGGCATCAGATACCTGCAGCATCTTTATCGCGGCCTGGAGGGATCCCCGATCCTTGGGTTCCTTTGCGTTTGCCGCCTTGTACATGTTGCCACCCTGGCCCAGCGCGAACTGCGAGAGCGTGTGCTTGTCAGCACCCGGGAGAGCAGCGGCACGCTGGAGCAGCGATTCAACGCTGTCCGGCTGGTTAGCCTGCGCATAGCTATCGGCGAGCAGCAGCATGGCCTGCGAGTTGTTTGGGCTCGCGACGACCGCGCGCTTCAGTATGTCGACCGCTTCGGCGCCACGATTGTTCTTGCGCAGTGATGAAGCAAGCGAGAGAAGTAGCGTGCCGTTGTTCGGATACTTCTGGATTCCAGCCTGAAGCTGGGTTATGGCCTGATCCGGCTGCTGCAGGTTGACATACGCTGCCGCCATGCGCAGGAAGTAAGTCGAGTCAGCAGCCGCCGTATCAGCTTTGATCAGCGCGGGTCCAGACGCTACCGCTGCCTGCCAATTTGACGCCGCGAGATCCACGAGGAAAGCCGTGCGGAGAAGCTGCGGATCACCCGGTGAACGGTCCAGCAGTTCCTTGACGAGTGGCACCGCTTCGGCTGCGTGCCCAGAGCCTGCCAGCTCGTTGATTACTTCGGTGATGAGCTTGTCGTTGGTCGGATCGGCCCGAATTAACGCGAGGAGAGTCGCGCGCGACTGCGCACTGTCGCCGATCACCTTGTAAAGCTCCGCATTGAAGCGCAGCGCCGCCACGCTCTTGGGATCCTGCTGAGCGATCACGCGCGTTACCGTAAGCACGGAATCAGCCAGCGCAACGGAGTCGGCGTGGCTCGTCGCGGCCTTGTACTGAGAGTAGTAAACATTGGCGGCACAGAGACGCGCGATAGTCGCACTTGGGTAGGCTGCGACACCCTGTCTAGCGGCCGCGAGCGCCCCGGCAATGTCGCCGCCTCGCGCCTTGTTGACGCATTCCTTCTCGCCGTCAAGCTGCTTCAGCGCGCCCTTGAGAGAGTTGGCAACCTGGTCCATCGCGTCGCCAATCTTCTTGTTGGTAACGGCTGGCAGCGCCTGCGACAGTGTGACGTCGCGCGCCAGTACCATGCGAGCGTTCACCGTGTAGTCGCCGGTGGGCGCCTTCTCAATGTTACCGGTCACGTATTCATCGGCCCGAAGCAGGTTCGCCAACGCCTTTTCATCGTTCGGCGCAAGTGGCTCACTTGCTGAGAAACCAGATTGCTCAAGCGTATTGTTCACGTCTTTCGACGGAAGGACGTAAAGGTCCTTGGCGTTGAACTTGTCCTTTATCTGATCGCGAAGTTCACTGGCCGCTTTGGCTCCAGTTCCCTTCTCCGCGCTCTTGAAGGTCATTACGGTGATACGCGCTTTGGGCTCCTGAGCACCTGCCGAGGAAACAGCCGCGAAGCCGAGTACCGCGAGCGCCAAAGATTTGCGAGCGTTCAACTGAGACTCCTCCAGATTGTAAACGTTTGTACACCAGCCGGACACCAGCTGTACACCAGCATGGATGCCGAGTTCATACTATAGCGATATCACAATAATGGGCGAGGAGGGATTCGAACCCCCGACATCCTGCGTGTAAGGCAGGCGCTCTAACCAGCTGAGCTACTCGCCCGAATGCAGAAATTGCGCCGCACGGGCCCGAGGCGCGAGTACTGTCAGCGCTTCAGGATAGCCACCGGCACCAGAACGCAGTAGGCGATCACCAGAAGGATGGGGGCGAGCGTCTCGCCACCACGCCATAAATCGGCGTAACCCACGATCAGGGTCAGTGCGGCGAGTCCCCACCAAAGCCATCGCCCGAGGGTGGTGGGTTCGCTTTCGCTGGACAAACTTCCGTGTTGTGTCGGCATAGTCGCGAAGTGTAGGGCCGCCGAGAGCCGGGTGTCAAGGAACGGGGCGTACCTTAATCTGTTGTTAATTCAAAACGCTCCGCATTTCGTGCCGGAGTGATATGAAAGATAACGTGCGCGAGACCGCTGGTTGAAGCTTCCCGATCGGCTATTCGCCGCGAGAGAGCCACGCGCGCCGCGGGGTCTCGCCCCGGTCAGCGGTCGAAGCCATTTCCGCGCACTTCACGCTCCAGGGGTTGAACTTGTTGACCGCCGCACCTCGCTTCCAGACGGCGACTGCACGCGCCTTCTCGCCGGCGAGCCAGAGTGCGTGGCCAAGTTCGAAATAAGCCTCGACGAGATTCGGCCCGAGGGTGATGGATCGTTCGAAGAAGATTTGCGCGTCCTCGTACATCTCCCGTTCCGTGTAGACGAGTCCGAGGTAGAAGTTGGCGTACAGCTTGGCGCGCGCGTCTTCGTCCTGGCGGAGCGCCTTTGAGAGATGCTCGATCGCCTCGCCGAAGATTCCTTTCTTGAGGCAGATGTAGCCGACATTGATTCGGGCCAGCGCGTTGGCGGGCTCGCGTCCCAGCACATACTGAAAGTTCATCAGCGCAGCATCAAGTTTATCCTGGAGCATCTGCGCCCAGCCGAGTAGCGACTGGCCCTCGGTGCTATTTGGAGCGAGTTCGAGTGCGCGAGCGAGCGCTTCCTCTGCTCCTTCATAGTCGCCGAGTGAGATCTTTGACCATCCGCGCTCGAGAAATGTCGACGCGCCGATGTGGTCCTCGTGCACAATGGGGCGCGCACCGGCGAATTGCGGCGCCATGGCGGGCGAGGCATTGCGGCGTGCCTTCCACTTCTCCACCAGATCTCGAATGTCGTCCTTGAGGCGCGTCAACTGCCCGAGCGATCCATCGACCGAGCGATACAGGTCCATGAGAGACGCCTTGAGCGCGGGGTCGTCGCGCATCTGCCGCGCTTCGATATCCTTCTTGAGCTGCTCGAACGAACCGCGAAGCTCGTCTACGCTGTCAGCCATTCAAGCCGCTCCTTGGGAACGATGCCAATGATCTCTTCAGCCATCATGGAGAGTGATGCAACGTGGTCAGCACCGGCCTCGGAAAGCGCCGCGCGCGGCATTCCATATATAGCCGAGGACGCTTCGTCCTGAACGATTGCGCGTCCACCGACTGCACGAATCTCACGCAGTCCGGCCGCGCCGTCCCGCCCCATACCTGTGAGAACGACGCCCGTACAGCCAGCGCCGAATATACGCGCAGCGGATCCAAATAAGACGTCCGCGTTCGGCGTTGGGCTCACGCAGGGGGACGGTGGTTGTTCGCACAGAATGGCGTTGCCCGGCGCTCCAGCTATTGTCGTGTTCATCCCGCCACGTGCGATGTAGACGCATCCCTCACTTAGCAGCATTCCATCGTGCGCTTCGTACACCATGATTCGACTTTCGCGCGCAAGCCTCGCGGCGAGCGCCGGAGTAAATTCGCCAGGCAGATGCTGGGCGATGACGACGGCAGCCGGCAGTGTTTCCGGCAGGCGCGGCACGATATCAGCGAGGGCGCGTGGCCCACCGGTTGAAGACGCAATTACGACGACATGTTGCGCAGCACGCGGGGCGGTCGATGGAACCGCGGCTTTCGCGGGAAGTGTGCGCTCAGATTTTGCCGACGGGGCCGAAACATTCGCGCGGGCAGCGGCCTCGAGCGCCGCAATGAGCCGGTCCCTGATTATGGGAAGGTCGAGGCTTACCGGGCCCGACGGCTTGCGCACGAAGTCGACGGCACCCAACTCGAGCGCCCGCAGCGTGGCGTCGCCATACTGCGGGCCCCCTGCACTCAGTACGACCACCGGACGCGGTGATTCCGCCATGATTCGCTGCAGCACGTCAAGGCCATCGAGTCTGGGCATCTCCAGATCGAGTGTGACGATATCCGGCGCGAGGCGGTGAAGCTGCTTCATCGCATCCAGGCCGTCCCTCGCAATTCCGATGACGTTGAAGTCGGGATGTTCCGCGACCATTTCGACAATGAGTTTGCGCATGAATGCACTGTCGTCCACAATGAGAACGCTGTGCGGAGGCGGATTCATCATAATGCGTCGAGGGTGTGCGCGCGCCGGTACGCTTCACGCGCTTCGTCGAAACGCCCATCGCGCTGAAGCGAATCCGCAAAATTGCGGTGCAACTGTGGAAGTGTTGCGTCCTCTATCAGACCGCGCTCGACCGTGCGTAGTGCGTCGTCAAAATTACCGCGCGCTTCGTATGCGACCGCAAGGTTGTTCCACAATACGGCGTAGGCCGGATACACCTGCACTGCCTCGATCAACAGCGCTATCGCGCGGTCGAGGTCGTTCACCATGGCGGCTGCGAGTCCGGCGTAATGGAACCAGGCTGGCGGAGGGCGTCGTGTTCCCCAGAGGGTTCGTGCGGAAGCGAGCGCAGCATCGGCAGTTTCATAGTCGTGCGCCACGACGGCCATAGCCGCGGCATTCGTCTGCACGAGCGGATCGCCGCGACCTCCATGCGTCAATGCTTCGGCCATCGCCCCGCGCGCGAGTTCGAGATCGCCCATCTGCTCATAGGCGTAGGCGAGATTGACGAACACCGCGGGTCGCACTGTATGCTGCTGCTTGACGTACCGCTCGAATGCGTGTGCCGCCGCGGGCCACTGCTGCTGCCTGAGCGCAACGAGTCCCAGGTAAAAGCATGCCTCGGGATCATTGTCGCGAAGCGCGTCGACACGCCTGAATTCGCGCTGCGACTCCTCGTACATGCCGGTCTTGTAGAACGCGACGCCCAGGTTGCGATGTTCCGTCGCCTTGTCGTCCGCACGAGCCGGAGCGCGCGTCCGACTGCTGACGCCGATACGGATCACGTAGCTGGTCATCAACAGTCCGTACAACGTCTTGGCCGTGACAAAATCACCGAGTTTGGATTCGGCAATCAGCGCACTCACATCCCGCTGCCCGTCGATGAGCGGTACAAGTTTTTCCTCCTCTGCAGTCAGACTACGATCGATCTCCATCATCTTGTGACGATCCATCGCATATACAATGTCGAACGTCGGAATCTTCTTGGCGATCAGCGCCCATTCATCGACTCGACGCGCACCTTCGAGCAGCAGCGACTGCGGGTCGATGCTGTGCATCTGGACTTCCTCGTCCGGCGTTGCACCTGGCTCGAAGTTGAACGTTCCCTGCGTCCAGGTGAACAGGAGGTAAACAGCCTCCTCCGTGCTCAGTCCACGATTCACGATCGACGCATGGGAAATTGCGCCGTCGGCGAAGTAGATGTAGCCGAAGTTGTTGGCATAGGTGAGACCGAGACAGCCGCTCTTGCGACCCATTGCAAGCAGCTGCAGCACATCCGGGAGGCTCGCCTCGGTGAGGCTTCCGCGAATTGCCACTAGCGGAACTCCTCGATGATGCGGCCGGTCAGTTCGGGCCAGTCACGCACCACCTTCTCGTCGTCGTTGAACGCCGACGGGGTCTGTGCACTCTGCCGCGCACGAAGCTCCTCGACGCGCTGCGCGACGACGGACTGCAAGTCCGTCAGGAAATCGTCGTATTCCTCGGTTTCGTCAGCCATGACCGTCTGAGAGCGACCCCGTCACTTCACGCTACCCGAATCGCCGCGAGCATCGCGGAGAGGGAGTCCGCATCTGGCAACAAAAGAAAGTAACCGGGAAGCGAACCGTCGGTCTGATCAATCATGAACTCCGTCTCGACGCAGAAGACAAAGCCGCCAGTGTGGCCTGTCGCCCACGCGGTATCTGCCAGCACCTCACGTGCTGGCCCGACCTTGAGCGTTGGCGGCGAGGGTAGCAAACGCATCTCCATGAACTCGCTCAGCGCCGTCATGTATGCGCCAGCGAGGATATTGCCAGCCTCGGTAAGCGCCGATGCCTCGAGCTCGCTCAGCGAATCCGCGACAAGAACATCGCGCATGAGCATCAGTGACGCGAGCCTGTGTGCCGTCGCCAATGGAAACGCGAGAATCGTATGCCCGTGCAGTCCACCGGACATCTCCATTGGAACGAGCGCGATCATCTCGTTGCTGCGCGAGATCATCGGCGCAAGTTCCGCGAGCGGCGCGACCGTGATCGTCGGAACGCTTATCATGATCTTCGTGCTTGTCATCAAGGACAGCGCGGTCGCCGCGTGCGCGGCGCCAATATTCGCGACCTCTCGAAGAGCATCGCGCTGAAGCTCGCTCAGTCCTTGCATGTCGGTGATGCTCATGACACTCCGCTAAATGAGGCTGTTCACGTCCACTATGAGAGCCGGCGATCCATCACCAAGCACCGTAGCTCCCGCGAACATCGCTGAACCGCCAAGAGGCGGATCGAACTGCTTTACAACAATGTCATGCTGCCCAACAAACTCATCTACCACAAGTGCCGCCCGGTGGCCGCGCGCGAGCACCGAAACGCCGAGCATCTGCTCGGCCATCCTCGGAGGAAGCCCGAACAGGTTTCGCAGCATCACGACCTCGACCTGTACGCCGCCGATTTCCGTCGCGACCCAATTTTCGCCGCGAAGCGCGGAAAGTGGCGGCTCGATTGCGAGCGTCTCGAGAACATGCGTGAACGGAATTGCAAATAGCTCCGCTCCAACGCGCGCTATGAGTGAGCGCACAATTGCAACCGAGAGCGGAAGCCGAAGCGTAATCGCGGTGCCGCGGCCGCCTACAGAGCGAAGTTCAATCGCGCCACCAAGCATCCGTACAGCTGCGTCGACTACGTCCATCCCCACTCCCCGGCCCGAAACGCTGGTAACGGTTGACGAGGTTGAGAATCCGGGATGTGCGAGCACGCGCAGAAGCGTGATATCGTCGAGCGAATCAACTGCCCAGTCAACTATTCCTGCCTCGTGTGCGCGCGCCAGAACGCGCTCGCGATCGATTCCTCGACCGTCGTCAGCCACGCGAATGAGCACGTAGCCAGCCTCGCGTTGAGCGCTGAGCGTCAATCGTCCCTGCGGTGGTTTCCCGCCCAGCTTCCGCTCTTCCGGCGACTCGATCCCATGATCGAGGGCGTTGCGTAGCAGGTGCATGACCGGGTCGCCGATGCGGTCCAGTATGGTCCGGTCGAGTTCAATCTCCGCGCCATCCAGCGTGAATTCGACTTCCTTGTCCAGCGAACGCGCGGTCTCACGCACCAGTCGCGGAAAGCGTTCGAACACCTGACCGACCGGGACCATGCGAGCGCTTATGACCTGATCGCGCAACTGCTCCATCAACCGCGCAGCCGCGTCGAACGCTGACGTCAACGCATCGTCGCCGACTCTGCGCTGTTCGCGATCCATTCGGCCGCGAGCGATCTCGAGTTCGCCAACAAGATTCATCAACTCATCCAGCCGACTTGCGCGAACGCGAACGTGAGCCGCGGCTTTGCGAACGGGAGTCACGGTGGGTTTACCTGAGTTATCCGACGCCGAAGCCGGCGGACTGACCGCGAACTCTATCTCCCGCGCAAGCGAATCTGCTTCTTCGATGAGATTCGCAATACGTGATGGGGTCGCCTGCTCGTCGCCGCGCCGAAGCGCGTCGAGCGCCGACTCCATCGCGTTCGCATGCTCCGTGACGACAGTATAGCCCATCGCTGCTGCCATACCCTTGATGCTGTGAGCAGCGCGGAACGCTGCGGCAACAGAGCCGTCAGAAGACGGCGTGTGCTCCATCTCACCCAGCGCCTGAGTCAGCTCGATGATGTGCTCGCGCCCTTCGCTCAGGAAGAGGTCGACATATTTGGAAAGATCCACGGAACCGCTGCTCCTACGTGACTAGCCGAGTACTCGCTGCACGGCTTCCAGCACGCGGCTCGGCTGGAATGGCTTCACGACAAAATCCTTGGCGCCCGCCTGAATCGCGTCCACTACCAGGGCCTGCTGGCCCATGGCGCTGCACATCACGACGCGTGCTTGTGGATCAAATGTCGTTATCTCGCGAACGGCGTCGATCCCACCCATGTCCGGCATCACGATGTCCATAGTGACCAGATCGGGACGCAGCTCCTTGTACTTGGCGACAGCACGGCTTCCGGTGTCAGCCTCACCGACAATCGTGAAACCCGCCTGCTGCAGAATGTCCGAAAGCATTGTACGCATGAAGACTGCGTCATCGCATACGAGTACGGTGTGGCTCATTGATCCTCCGATATGGCTACCGCGCGCGTGACGACTTCACGCACGTCGAGTTCGGTGTATCCCTCATCCTCTCGCAATGCTCTCACGTCCGCCACTCGCTCGGCGGCCAGTCCCACGCCTCGCGATCCTGCGTCCACGATGAGCACCATCGACTGGGACCTCGAGGCATCTCCGGGGTGCAGAAGAGCCGCGGCATTTACTACAGTGATGATCGATCCACGAACATTGATGAGTCCCAGGATCGCGGCTGGTGCACCTGGAATGCGCGTTACCCGATCGAGCGGAACAACTTCGCGGACGGCCGAAACATCGCAGGCGTAGGCGCGCCCCGCGACGCGAAACACCAGGGATCGGTAAGCGTTCGCGGTTTCGATATCTCGAGTCGGCGCTTGCGCCGAACTCGGAGACTCAGTCGGAAATTGTGTAGAAGCCAAAGGTCGCTAACGGATCGGGGTCTGCATTGAGGTCCTCGGACTCGCCAATTGCGGCGATGCTACGGTGAAGATCTTCCGGCAGTGCTGAGCGAAAGTCCATTCGCTCACCCGAAATGGGATGATGAAACTGGAGCCACGCAGCATGCAGGAAGTGTCGTCGTGGCGGAAGTGCCGCCAGACGGCGTCCACCGCCGCCGCCATACACGTCGTCTCCAACAACCGGATGTCCAATCGATGACAGATGCACCCTGATCTGGTGCGTCCGTCCAGTGTGGAGATGAGCGCGCAGGAGATCAGCGCTGGAGAAGCGCGCAAGCCGACGAAAATCCGTCCGTGCGTTCTTCCCAGTACTGACGATTGCCATGCGCTTTCGGTCTCGCGGGTCACGAGCGATCGGTTGGTCCACAGAGAGAGTATCGGCAGCGAAATGGCCCCAGGCCATCGCAGCGTAGCGCCTGGTGACCCGTCGTTCCGCGATGGCGGCGCTGAGCCGGCGGTGAGCGAGTTCGGTTCGGGCTACCACGAGGAGACCGGAGGTGTCCTTATCGAGCCTGTGGACCAGCCCTGCACGCTCGGGATCGGTCCCTTCGGCCAGCTCTCCGCCGCGGCCTTTAAGCGCATTTACCAGGGTACCCGTCCAATTGCCGGGCGCCGGATGAACGACCATTCCGGCCGCCTTGTCCACCACCAGCAGGTCGTCATCCTCATAAACGATCTTGAGGGGGATGTCCTCCCCGAGGATCTCGCCATGCGGCACTGGTGCATCCTGCCGGGTAACGGAAATCACATCCGATGGGGTCGGGCGATAGGATGAGCGCTCTCGCACACCGTTTACAGTTACGTGTCCACCAGCGATGAGTGTCGCCGCTGCGGTTCTGGATGTCTCCAGTCGAGCAGCGACAACGAGGTCGAGCCGGGAGCCCGCCATCTCACCCGGCGCGAACGACTCAGGCGTCGTCGGCGGCCGCCATCCGCGCTGCCTGTCTGTCCTGCTGCAGAAAAACCCATCCGAGCAGGATTGCCCCTACGGTAACCGCGGAGTCCGCGACGTTGAACGTCCAGAATCGATGATCGCCAAAACCCACGTCGATGAAATCAACTACTCCGGTTGACCAGCGAATCCGATCGATGAGATTGCCGAGTGCACCAGCCGAAACCAGCGCGAGCGCGAGTACGCGCGTGTAATCACCCTCAAGCGTGGCCCGGTAAAGCGATCCGAGCACGCCGAGTGCGATAATTGTCAGTCCGGTAAATATCCAGCGCGACGCCGAGCCGAGGTTGAAGCCGAATGCAGCGCCAGGATTGTACGCGAGCGTGAAGCGTACCACGTTCCCGATAATCTCGTGTGGCGTGTACGCCGGCGTGAGCGAACGTACGGCGGCTGCCTTGGTAAGGACATCGAGTGTCACCACGACGACGATGACAATCCAGAATATCCAGGGATTGGCCTTGCCAGCCTGGACGTCTTCTCTGCTACCGTTTGGCATCTTCCTCACGTTGTTTGCATTCAATGCAGTACCGTGCATGTGGAAGAGCATCGAGGCGCTCGAACATCAAAGGCGCGTGGCAGCTCATGCACTTGCCGTAGTTATCGGGGTCGCGGTAAAGCCTGCGCAACGCCTGATCTATGTGCCAGAGGAAGCGGCCTTCCTGGCTGGCGAACAGGAACGCTTTTTCACGCTCCATCGCATCAGTTCCCTGATCCGCCATGTGAAACGAATATGCGCTCTCGGTTCCCGCATCCTGCACGGATACGTTGAATGCGTCGCTATACATGCCCAGCTCCTTCACGGCACGGGCACGTTCTTCGAGAAGCCGCTGCTCAAAATGTTTGAGGAACTGCTCCCGAGTCATTGTCTTTGGCTTCCTGCCCTTCGCGGCGCTCGCTGTCATGATGATTCGATCCTAGTTAGTGTGACATCGGCGGGGATTCCGTCGAGGTCGAGGTGGTGCACCGGATGCGTTCCGTCGAGCAGCGGAACAGAAAGTAACTCCGGCGCGAGAACCTCCGCGGCAATTCTTTCGCGGTGCGCGGTCACCGCTTCGGTCAGTTCAGGGCCACCAGCGACGATAAGCGTAATCCGGTCGCTGACAGCAAATCCAAGTTCCTTGCGCATCCGCTGCACTCGGTTGACGAGCTCACGGGCGATTCCTTCGAGGCGGAGCTCCGGAGTAACGACCGGATCGATTGCCGCCACATACCCATCCGCATACTTCACAACGAGATCTCCGGTCGCGCGGCGAACAATAGTGAGATCGTCATTTTCGAGTTGATGCGATTGATCACCGGCCGTTACCAGCACAGGCTCTCCGTGCACGAACGCCGTGAGCGTCTCCGAGCCGAGCGAGGCGATCATGGCAGCAGCTGCCGGAGTATTCTTGCCGAATTTCTTGCCGAGCACGCGGAAATTTGGCTTGGCTTCCAACGTGACGAAATCGTCGGCACTGGATGCAAAGTCGATGCGCTTGACATTCAGTTCCGAAGCGATGAGCGAGACGAGCGAATGCAATACTTCATCCGCTGCATGATCGGGGACAACGCAGAGTAGCGACGTCAGTGGCTGTCGCACCTTGATCCCGGCCTCTTCACGTGCAGCGCGGCCCAGTGTCGCAAGCGCGCGAACATCCGCCATTGCACGCTCAAGGTCCGCATCGATACGTGTCGGCAGTGGACGCACATATGGGGCCATATGCACCGATTCGCCAGTTAGTTCCGTGTGTATCCAGTCGCTAAGGAACGGCGCAAACGGCGCAAGCAGCCTGCAGGTTGTTGCAAGCACCTCGTGAAGCGTGGCAAATGCGGCACGGTTATCGTCGTGGTCGACATCATAGAATCGCTGACGATTCAACCGGACGTACCAGTTGGATACGTCATCCATGAAGAAATCCACGATGGCGTTCACGGCGTGTGTCGCCTGGTACTCCATGAGCAATTCATTGCAACGCGCCTCGACGGTCGAGAGGCGCGAAAGCACCCAACGGTCGATCGGCTGCCGTTGGCCTGGCGCCGGATCGTCCAGCGATGGCGCCCAGCCAAAAGTCGCGTAAGTCGCAAAGATGCCGCTGTAGACATTCTTGAGCGTGAGCAGAAAGCGCCCGATCGTTTCGCGAATCAGTGATTCGTCGAATTTTCGCGGCAACCACACCTGGCTTGATGCAACGAGGAACATGCGCACGGCGTCGGCGCCGTGGGTAGCGAGAACACCCCACGGCTCCACAGTGTTGCCGCGACTCTTCGACATCTTGAGCCCATCCTTGTCCAGGACGAGATCGTTCACGACGACGCTCCGATACGGTGCACCACCCTGCGCACGTGGATCAACCGAGTCGCCGAGTCCAGTCGCAATCGCGAGTAGCGAATAGAACCAGCCGCGCGTCTGGTCGACACCTTCGGCAATCAGGTCCGCAGGATAATGTCGCGCGAATGTTTCGCGGCGCTCGAACGGGTAGTGCCACTGCGCAAATGGCATCGAGCCAGAATCGAACCATGTATCGATTACCTCCGGAACTCTGCGCATTGTTCCGGTACCGGATTTCGCCGGCCACGTGTAGTGATCGATGAACGGCTTGTGCGGGTCGAAGTCCGCTGGAAGCGGCTGGCCGACTCGCTCCGCGAGCTCGGCGTAACTGCCCAGAACTTCGATCTCGCTCGAGTCCGCGTCGTTGATCCACACCGGGAGCGGCGTTCCCCAGTAGCGGTCACGGGAGATCGCCCAGTCGATGTTGTTCTCGAGCCATTCGCCGAACCGTCCGGAGCCGACTTCGGGCGGATGCCAGTCGACGCCTGCATTGCGGCGCATCATGTCGTCCTTGTACGACGAAGTACGGACGAACCACGACGTGCGCGCATAGTAGAGCAGCGGAGTATCACAACGCCAGCAATGCGGATAACTGTGCTCGTATTGCTGCACCTTCCACAGCGTGCCGCGACGCTTGAGCTCATCGATGATTACAGCGTCCGCATCCTTGACGAACATTCCACCGACTAGCGGCATCGAGTCCGGGAACCGACCGCGCAGGTCGACAGGCTGCAGGAAAGACAGATTGTGTCGCTTGCCTGCCGCGTAGTCATCCGCGCCAAAAGCCGGCGCCATATGCACGATGCCGGATCCGTCGTCGGCGGTAACAAACGACTCACCAACGATCACTTCGTGAGCGCCTTCGGTATACGAGACCCAGTCGAGCGGGCGATGGTAATGGAGACCGGTCAATTCACTGCCTGCAAACGCTGCAATCCCCGTCCAGCGCTCCGCGTGGTCGTCTCCCATCAACGCACTCACGCGCGCCTCGGCGAGGATCAGCGAACCATCCGCTTCCTTGCCACGCCTGACGAGCTCGACGTATCGGAGTTCCGGATTTACCGCCAGCGCGACATTCGAGACCAGAGTCCAGGGCGTCGTCGTCCAGACGAGGATACGTCGCGGCGCAGCCGACTCACTTTGGAGTGGGAGCGCGACGTACACGCTCGGATCCTTGACCGTACGGTAACCCTGCGCCACCTCGTGCGAAGAGAGCGCAGTGCCGCAACGCGGGCAGTACGGAAGAATCTTGTGTCCCCGATACAACAAGTCATTGGTGGACAACGTCTTGAGCGCCCACCAGACGCTCTCGACGTAATCGTTGCTGTACGTGATGTATGGATCGTCGTAGTCGAGCCAGTAGCCGATGCGCTCGCTGAGGCGCTTCCACTCGTCGCCGTACTTGAACACGCTTGCCTTGCATAGAGCATTGAACTTCTCGACGCCGATGCGTTCGATGTCCTGCTTGCCCGAAATACCGAGCTGCTTCTCGACTTCGATCTCGACCGGAAGACCGTGCGTGTCCCAACCCGCCTTTCGGGTTACGTGGAAGCCTGACATCGCGCGATGCCGGCAGAAGAGATCCTTCACGGTGCGTGCGAAGACGTGATGAATCCCGGGCCGGCCGTTAGCAGTGGGCGGACCTTCGTAGAAGACGAATTCCGGGCGGCCGGAACTGTCGCGCTGGATGCGCTCGAACAGACCGTTTTCGGTCCATTTCGCGAGCACTTCCAACTCGATGCCGTCCGCTGCGCGGTCCGCCGCCAGCAACCGAAAGCGCGCCTTCGCGGGCGCCTGCTCCGTGCCCAATTCCCTACTCGGCCGACGTACCGGGAACTGGACGATCCGTCGCGTCAATCTCGGAGAGATGCCGCGATACCAGGGTCCGCATCTGCGAGAGGTAGCTGCGACGCGAACGCTCGAGCGCCTCGAGTTCGGCCTGCACGCGACGGACCTCGCTTCGGACTTCCTCAAGCAGCCGCTCGCCCTCGCCCTGCGCTTCGCGGACGATGAGCATTGCCTCCCGCTCTGCCTGCTCCTTGGTCTCCTGGCGGATCTGCTGAGCCGCAACGAGTGCGTCGTTCAGCGCTCGGTCACGTTCGCGGAATGCACGCAACTGCTCGTGAAACGAGCGAGCCTTCTGATCAAGATCCTGATTGACGCGCCCAAGGCGCTCCAACTCGTCCGCGACCTGGTCGCGAAACTGGTCGACGCGCGCCGGTTCGTAGCCACGGAACGCGTGGCCAAAATCGTAGCGTCGAACATCCAGCGGAGTCAGATGGAAAGATTCATCAATCATTGATCGCGCGCTCCGAAGAGAGCACTGCCGATGCGGACCATGGTGGCTCCTTCTTCGACAGCTATCTCGTAGTCGTTGGACATACCCATTGAAAGCTCGATCGCGGGATGTCCAGCGCTCGCCAGTACCTGGCGAGCGTGACGGGCACCGGCGAACGTCTGCCGCAAAACAAGCTCGGATGCGTCCAGCGGAGCCATTGTCATCGCGCCGACGACGCGAAGACCCGGCAAGCTCGCCAGTCGATCCGATTCCACGCGAAGCTCCTCTGGTGAAAACCCACCCTTGGTTGCCTCGCCGGACGTATTGACCTGAACAAGTACATCGACAGCATGCTGTCGCTTCAAACCAAACTCGCAAACCGCATCTGCGAGCCGACTACTGTCGAGTGCGTGAAACAACGCAAAATGCTCCAACTCACTCACCTTGTTCCGCTGAAGATGGCCGATCAGGTGCCACAGCACCGGTGCATCGACCTCCGACATCTTCGAAAGTGCTTCCCGTACCCGGTTCTCACCGCAATCCGGAACTCCGGCCTCGAATGCTTCGACCGCCGCCTCGGGTCCGTGAGTCTTGGTCACCGCAACAAGCTTCACCGACTGCCCGTGGCCGCCGCGGCTTGCTGCTGCAGCCAACCTCGCGCGGATCTCCACAACCCGGTCTGGCAGACTCGGAAAATGCATAGCCATGGAATTTAATCAGACGTCTCGGCCCGGTGTTGGTGGCTCCGCATCGGCGATGGGTGAGGCTGGAAGACCGAGCATGTCCGGTTGCGCAGCCAGCGCTTCTGCGCCCCCTTCACTTGGCACCAAAAACGTTATATCTTTCCATCCGGATGAACGGATCGACACCTGTGATCTTTGATCGATTGACGGCGCTGTCGGATCCTACCCGGAGCCGGCTGCTTGCGCTGCTCGACAGGCATGAGCTTACGGTTACGGAGCTCTGCGCCGTCACGCAGCTACCGCAGTCCACGGTCAGCCGGCACCTCAAGGTTCTGGGCGATGGCGGCTGGGTGACTTCGCGCGCGGACGGTACGAGCCGGAGGTATCGCGCCATGACCGACAAGCTCGATCCGGCCGGCCGCAGGCTGTGGACGTTGGTGCGCGAGCAGGTCAGCGCTGCCCCGTCTGCACAGAACGATACCCAACGGCTGCGCTCAGTACTCGCCGAGCGGCGGAGCGCATCGCAGGAATTCTTCTCGACGGCGGCCGGACAGTGGGACAGGCTGCGCGGCGACCTTTTCGGTGTGCGGGCGGACCTGGTCGGATTGCTCGGACTACTCGACGAGACCTGGACCGTGGCCGACCTTGGCTGTGGCACCGGGCAGGTCTCCGAAATGCTCGCACCGTTTGTAGCGCAGGTCGTGGCCGTCGATGAGTCCACCGCGATGTTGAACGCCGCGCGGAAGCGGCTGAAGGAGCACGAAAACGTGTCGGTACGCGAGGGCGACCTCGGCGCACTTCCCATCGAGGACGAGTCGCTCGACGCGGCACTGATATTTCTTGTGCTGCATTACACGGCGGATCCCGCTGAAGTGCTGAGCGAGGTACACCGTGTGCTCAAACCCGA